>JBBROU010000063.1:0-30465 GCA_038229055.1 Bryobacterales bacterium
GCTTACGGGATACAGTGCAAGGTGGCGGAGATGTGCGAGTCGAATGGCATCACATACACCAGCTCGATCTCTCGGCCGCAGAATCAACGAAATTGTTTGATGCGTTTGAAACGTTGCGCGCGCGGCGCAGCCCAGTTGCGCCTGATCCGAGATTACCGATTCGGGTCCCAGCGCGTGTTCGAAGTCTCGCAGTGCATTCTGCCGCAGCATTTCCAGCATTTGATAATTTGTAAAAGACTTGGCTACGATTAGGCCGTTAGAGGTTCTGCCCATCCAGAGGACGCGTGATGTTTGGGGTGCGCGTTAAATGACTTACGCCAAGTGCTGGCGCGACCGCGGTGCACTACCGGGAATTCCTCCAACCGGGATCGCAGCGTCTCAATGGTTTCGGAGTACCGGGGATTTGGCGTCCTTGAATCAAATCGAAGAACCTCCATATTACATCCATAGCGCGAGTCGTAATATGAAGGCAGGGTTTCTCCCTGCCATTCGAGCGATTGGCCGCCCAAACGTCTCAGGATGGATGCCGATTTGTTTCTGTGGCTCGCAGTCGTTATTCCAAGCGCGCCGCCTAACAACTGTGACCAGGCGAACGTCGCAAGCACGCTATGCAACGCCTCCGTGCTGCCCCTCAGTTCCTCGGAAAGCGCCCACCCACCCACTTCCACGTAACAGAAGCCCGCCCGGCGCGCCGATTCCAGCTCGGAGTGGATCGATGCCTGAAGCTTCGATCCCCATTCGTCGGATTTGGCAAGCGCAGAGTCACGGATTCCCAGTTGGTGGAAAAAAACGGAATTGGGATGCTGATGAAAGCGAGTGCAACCGAGAACCCGGTTGCTTGAGCTCACGGTCAACAGATGCCAGCTTTCGGCATCGACCGGCGAGATATGCCGGCCGTCTGATCCGAAGCCTCGATAGCTCCATCTTGTAAGTACACCTGGCCCCTAAGCCTTTGCATGCCGGTTAGAAGGCGGTCGTAAGATCTGTCAGAATTAATTCTCTGCCCCTTGAAACACTCGACATTGGCTGTTGGAGGGGCGAGAAGTACAAACGAACGCTTGGAACTCAGGTTTCGGCAGGAGAATTTCATAATAGAAATCGTTAACCGTTATAATCACACTTACCCACAGATGTGATCTTTATTGCACTTGCACCCGCGCTGAACTCCCAGAATATTAGAATTTGAATGAAAAATCAAGAGAGATATGAGATTTGGGGAAAAAACCGGAGGATTCTTGGAGGGGCTACGGTTAAGGTTCCAGGAGGGTAAATAGTTGAATACAAAAGAGGGTGAACCTACTTACATTTTCGGTCGAATGTTATGCTTTGCGGGCGCAATTGTATAACGTAATTCAGGTAAAAAGAAGCCGGCGCAGGTTTTGTACCCGCGTCGGCTGTTTCTCACGCTTGCCTACTTGATTAGGATCGCGGGATCGGTCTCAACTAGCGCCGGCCAAAGCCGGCATTATATCCAGCAATATAGGAGCTGCGATAAACCTGCTTATACTCGCTCTTGCTGCCGTACGACCCCGAATACCCGTGGTCGCCGTCTTTCCACGAATCGTGCTCCTCGGGCCGGTAAGAGTGACCGGTGCGCGCATCCTTAGCACCGGCCGCGATGCCGTCGCGATAACCGATATCCCCGGCAACGTCATGATAGTTCCAGCGACGTTCCGCATACACCGTGTCCGCCTGATCGCGAGCACGGTCCCGGTCCGAATCGAAATCTCCATTGCGGCTGCCATAGACTTCAGCGAAACGCCCGCGGTTTCCATCGTAGCCATCCCGGTAGCCGGAGCTATAGCCATCCCGGTAACCCGCGCGAAAGATCTCGCGGTCTCCCATGTAGCCTTCAAAGCCACGGTCGGCGCGTTCAAACTCCGGGGTGTGAAAGTCCCCGCTCATGTTTTGCGCGTGCGCCTGCACGCCGCGTTCAAAGCCGTCTCGATACCCATGCTGATAGCCGTGCTGACGAATATCCAGAGGCCCGCCATGCGGATACACATCATCGGCGTAAACCGCCGGTGCGATGGCAACCGAAATCGCCAGCGTGGCGAAAACCGGAAGCAGGTGACGTAAGAGTCTCATAATGTCCTCCTTTGTCGTGGAGCACGCGACCTTCCAGATCCACCGGACAACCGCGCTAATCTAGTGATAATGCGCACCTTTATACCTCTGTGGCTTCTGGCCTCGTTTTTCATCTTTGCGCAGACGCCACCTCCCGTTTCACCCCACGACGACACCAACGTCATTCGCTCCACTACCAATGAAGTTTTGCTCGACTTTGTGGTGCGCGACAAGCACGATCGGTTGATCCGGAATCTTACTGCCGGCGAAGTTGAAATTTATGAAGACGGCGTCAAGCAGAAGTTGAACGCATTCCGCGCCGTCTCGGGCCGTGAGCAGACCGAGAGTTTCGCGACAGGTGACAGCGCGGGCATCGCAACCGCCCGGTCCGTGAATCCGATTCGGGAAGTGAATCTAGTCTCGATCGTATTTCAGCGCATGAGCCGGGACGGCCGGGAGTTCGCGCAAAATGCCGCGCTCGAATTCCTGAATAACGAATTGCGAGGAAATACTTACGTCGCCGTGTACAGCCTGGACTACCGGCTGAATCCGCTGAGCCGCTACACCAAAGATCACGATATGCTGGCCGCTGCAATCCGTCGCGCAGCCGGCGGCGCTTACCAGGAATTTGGGCGCGATGCCCAGAACGTAATGAACCAGGTGCGGACCACGGTCACTGGAGGGCAGGGCGGCCTCACCACCACGAGTTCGGTGGACGTCTTCGGGGCTCCCGCTCGCATGACCGCGGAAACCGCGTATTCCGACACCGCCAAATTGATGGGATCGATGATTCAGGAGATTCAGTTGAAATCCGCCAATGCCGACGGCACCCAAGCGATGTCAGCGCTCTTGATGCTGGCCCGCTATCAAGCTACGCTGCCCGGGCGCAAGACGATTCTCCTGATGTCCGAAGGGCTCCCGGTTCCGCCTGACAATGGCGAGATGATGCGCGCGACCATCAGCGCCGCTAACCGCGCTAATGTGTCGTTCTATTCCGTAGACGTGCGTGGACTGAGAGTCCAAAGTGCAAGCTCGCTTTCGCTGAATGGGATTCGCGGAATAACCGGCGGTGTCGCCGGCGGTGTTCAGAACCGCGTACAGACTGACATTCGCGCCGCCTCCGCGCAAGACGACATCCTCTCCAACAGTCTTCATGGAAACACGCAGTTGAACATGGGCGAGTTGGCCAATGGTACCGGCGGATTCCTGATCGCCGACACCAACGACATTCAAAAACCAATGCGCCGGATCATGGAAGACGTTCGCACACACTATGAGGTGGCTTACACGCCCGCATCGAGCAGCCTGGACGGAAGATTTCGGAAGATCGAGGTCCGCGTAGCCCGTTCGAACCTGGTCGTGCAAACGCGTAGCGGTTATTATGCGATGCCGGAGATCGGCAACAAGCCCTTGATGCCGTTCGAGCTCCTGGGCTTGAACGCGATTAACGCGTCACCGGCGCCCCATGCGGTTACCTTCCGTGCCGGCATGTTGCGATTCCGTACCGGCAAGGGCAGCACGCAGTATGTCGTCACGTTTGAAGTACCCGTCAAAAACGTGACCGTCACCGAAGACCCGGTGCGCAAGGTAGGGCGCGTTCACGTCTCTTTTCTCGGCTTGATTCGCGACCGGAACCAGCAAGTGATCGAGCGTGTAAGCCGCGATCTCGCGAATGAATTTCCGCTCGATAAAATTCCCGCGCTGAAGAACGGAAATCTGATCTACACTCAGGCGCTCGATCTCGCGCCGGGGCGTTATACCCTGGAGTGCGCCGCGCTCGACCGGGAGAGCAACGTGGCGGGAGTGAAGAAAATCGCCGAGGTGGTGCTTGAGAACGATGGGCTGTCGGTGAGCGACATTTCGCTGGTTCGGCGTATCGAGCCGCTCTCGGCATCGCCCGACGTCGCCAACCCGCTGGAGTTCAGCGGCGGTCGCGTCACCCCGACGCTCTCGCTCACGGCCGCCAACACCGGCACGACCGATCTGTTCTTCGTGGTGTATCCGCCTGAAACCCAATCGAAGCCGGAGGTCTACCTGCAATTCTGGCAAGACGGGAAGCTGCTTCGGCAAGTGCGGCCCGAGCTTCCAGCCGAAACGCCAGGGCAGGGAATTCCGGTGCTGGCCTCTGCCGCGCTCAAGACCGGCCAGTACGAAGTCCGCGTGATCGCCAGGCAGGGAAACGTTTTCGCGCGGAACACCACAGCCATCGTCGTCGAACCCTAGGACCGCGCCCCGTGTCCTAGAATTAAACTTCAACTCAAATTACAGGAGCGTTTATGGCTGCAAAGAAGATTGGTATTCTCACCGGAGGCGGCGACGTTCCCGGACTCAATTCGGTCATCAAAACCGTGGTGTATCGCGGGCGCGAAATCGATCGCGAAGTGGTCGGAATCCGTCGCGGCTGGGAAGGTTTGACGCACGTCAATTTTGAAGATCCGGCCAGCACGCAGCGGTACATTCAGCCTCTGACCCGGGAAAATACACGCACCATCGATCGCACTGGCGGCACGTTTCTGCACAGCTCGCGCACGAACCCGAAGAAGATGAAGAAGGTTCCCCAGTTTCTCTCCAGCGACACCTTCGAAAGCGCGCAGAGCACCAAGGACGGCGTCACCACCACGGTCTACGACATGACCCCGCGCGTTTTGAAAAATATCGAAAGGCTCGGGCTCGATTACCTGGTTGCAATCGGCGGCGACGACACACTCAGCTACGCCGCGCATCTGAACCGGCTCGGCGTCAAAGTGATCGCGGTGCCGAAGACCATGGACAACGACGTCCGCAACACCGAATATTGCATCGGGTTCTCGACCGCGATTACGCGCGCCACTGAGGCCATCGAACGCCAGCGCACCACGGTCGGATCGCACGAGCGCATTGGAATTTTCCGAATCTTCGGACGCGATGCCGGCTACACCGCGCTCTATACGGCTTACGTCACTTCCATGCGCTGCTGCATCCCGGAGTATCGGTTTAATCTCGACCGTCTCATTGATGTGATCATGACTGACAAACGGCTAACGGCGAGCAACTACTCGCTCATCGTGCTCTCGGAAGGCGCCAAGTGGGAGGGCTATGATGCTCGCGACGTCGGCGAACCCGATGCGTTCGGCCACCGCAAAAAGGCCAATATCGGCGAGGTTCTCAGCGATGAGATTCAGAAGCGCACCGGCGAAGAGACGATCGTCAGCGACCTGACCTACGACCTGCGCAGCGGCAGCCCGGACTTTGTCGACAAGATGGTGGCCTCTACCTTTGCGGGAATGGCCATTGATTGCATTAAAGAGGGCCGCCATGGCTTAATGATGGGCATCAGCGGCGGTTGTTACGCAGCCGTGCCAATACCCGATCCCAAGCTCGGCCCCCGCAAGGTGGATATTCCGACCATGTACAACACCGAGCGCTTCCGGCCCTTTTACGCCGACAAGATGGGCCTGCCGATTTTCCTGACGCGCGCGTGAGATGGCGCGAACGGTTCTCGCGGAAGCCGCCGCCGCGGTTGAGCCCGGAACTCCGCGAGAGGATTCGCCGCAGCTTCGATGAATGCGCCAAAGATGAGGAGCATTTCCCTTCGACGATCGATCCGCGCATCGCGCATGTGCGGTTGATTGTGGAATTTTTCGGCGATCTGGGAGGGAAACGCGTGCTGGATGTGGGCTGCGGCAAGGGCCGCTTCGCGCGCGTGCTGCAGAGCGAAAATCCGGAAGCCGAGATCTGGGGACTCGATCTTTCTGAAGCGATGCTTAGCTACGTGCCCGCGCCGATACACACGCGCGCCGGGTCCATGACCGAACTGCCTTTTCCGGATGGCCATTTCGACTGCGCTTATGCCACCGAATCGCTCGAGCATGCCGTCGAAATCAAACGTGCGGTCGACGAGATGTGCCGCGTCGTCAAACCCGAGGGCAAGCTCGTCATCATCGATAAGAACGCGCACCATTTCGGGCGGCGCGCGACGCCGGAATGGGAGCGATGGTTTGAGCGCCGCCAGCTTGAGCGATTGCTCGCGCGCCACTGCCGCGAGGTCCACAGCCGGCCGATTTCGTATTGGGAGGATGTCAAACCCGACGGAATGTTCCTAGCCTGGACCGCGATCAAGTGATTACGCCAGATCGAATTTGGTCTGATGCAGCATGGCGTCGCTCTTCACCATCACAGTCCGCCCGAGCGTCTCTTCAATCTCTTGCAGAAAATCGTTCTGATTCGACTTCAGAACCTTCGCCACTTCCGGGTTCACGCGCAACATCACATCCGGCCCGTCCAGCGTCTTGGCGATTTTGTGAGCTTCCTGAAGAATTTCGCCGATCACGGTCTGAACGCTCTTCACGTAACCGGCGCTCTCGCAATAAGGGCAAGGCGAGCATAGCGTCCGCTCCAGCGACTGCTTCACGCGCTTGCGCGTGATGGCGACCAGACCGAAATCATTGAACTGCAGAATCTTGTAGGGCGCCCGGTCCGCGCGCATGGCTTCTTCGAGCGCCAGCATCACCTTTTGGCGATTCTTGCGCTCATCCATGTCGATGAAATCGACCACGATGATTCCGCCCAAATCGCGAAGGCGAATCTGCCGCACAATCTCCTTAATCGCGTCCGTGTTGGTCTTGACGATAGTGTCTTCCAGCCGGTTCGATTTGCCGACGTACTTGCCCGTGTTGATATCGATTGCCACCAGCGCTTCGGTCTGATTGATAACGATGTACCCACCCGATTTCAGCCACACCTTCGGCTTGAGCGCTTTTTCTAATTCCGCCGTAATTCCGAACTCGTCGAAGATCGGATTCGGCCGGGTGTAAAGCTTCACGCGGCCCACCATAGCCGGCTGGAACCTCTGCACGAACCGCAGGACGCTCTCGTAAAGCTCTTCGTTGTCCACCCAAACCGTTTTGAATGCGGACGTCAACTGATCGCGCAGAATTCGCTGCACGACATCTAGATCGTGATGCATCAACTGGGGCGCGGGGCGCTTCTCGGCCTTCTGGCGCATATCCAACCAGAGGTTGTAGAGGAACATCATGTCGGCGCGCAACTCTTCTTCGGTCTTGCCGTCACCCGCCGTCCGCACAATGTAGCCGCCGGGGATGCCGGTCCGGTGAGTTTGCAAAACGCGCTTCAGCCGCGAGCGCTCTTCATCGGACGGAATCTTGCGCGAAACGCCGATGTGATCGACGGTCGGCATATAAACCAGGAAGCGGCCCGGAAGCGCAATGTGCGACGTGATGCGCGCGCCCTTCTGCCCCAGCGGTTCTTTCGCGATCTGGACGATGATCTCCTGCCCTTCACGCAGCAGGTCCGAGATGGAGGGTACCGCCCGCTCCGGCCGGTCCGTTTTCTCGCCGCTCTCGGCCCGTTCCGGCTGGCCTTGCCGTTCTCCGGAATTGCTACGCTCCTGGCGCTGGCTCCCGCGCCCGCGATTTTCGCCACGCTCGCGCTGTTCTGCGCGCGCGGGCTCCGTTGAACCGGCCTCAGCTATCGGCGCTTGAATCGTGCTCGACTCCTCCATGGCCGCAGGCGAGGGCTGCCCACCTGGACGCCGCTCTTCGCCGGGTCCGCCGCGCATCTTGCGCCGCATTCGCCGCGAAACACGATGTTGATATCGATTGCCCTGCTCGCGTAACGCTGCCGTCAAACTGGTCGGAATCCGAGCGGGTTCGGCAGCCTCTTCGCCTTGTGGCGCTTCGGAGACTTCGCCGTCCGGAGCGACTTCATTCAAATGTTCGGACGCCTCATGCATCGCATCCTGAATCTCGATTTCGGGCAGCGGGACCGCCTCAACGGTGTCCTTCCCGGACGCCGGCGAGTGCTCCGCTTTTGCTTCCACCGGCGGTTCGCTTACGGTTTCTAGCGGCGGCGCAACCTCAGGAGTTGTGGGCTTATGAGCAGCAGGTTCACGAACCGGGGGGGCGGATGGCGCATCGACGTGCGCCCATACGGGTTCCGGCGTCTCTTCGGCCGCGACGACTTTCTCTTCGATCGCCGCCTCCTCGGGCAGCTCCAAATCGTCGTCCGGCGAGGAGGATTCCGCCTCCGTCTCTTCAGCCGGATCGCTCGGTTCGAGCGCCGTCTCTTGCCGAAATTCGCTGACTACGTATTTAGCCAATGACTCGCCGGGCAGAATTGCGAACTCTTCTTCTTCAATCGAAACCGCCGCCGATAAAATAGCCGGTTCCAGCGATGGACTCTGTTCGACGCGAGCGGCCTCGCGCTGGTGGGGCGAAAAGTATTTCGAATCGGGCAATCCGCCGCCGCCCCCCGGACCGCCACGGCGACGCCTCGATCTTCGTCCCCGCCCGCCGCGGTTGTCTCCGCCGCGTTCGCGATTATCGGGGCGCGCCTCCCGGTGTGCTCCCGGCGCGCCGGAACCTTCACTCGCGCCGGACTGGCCGGCCACCGATGAAGCCACAGACGGCGCCTGCGACACTACCGCCGGAACGAACGCCGCAGCCGCTGTGGAACTCTCAGCGCCGGTACCGGACGGTACAGCCGCTTCCGTCGCAACCGGCCCGCCGCCCTTCTCGAGCCGCAGCACCTTCTCCTCGACTCCGGTTACGATCTTGTCGTACTCGTCGTTGTCTTCAAAGAAATCGGAAACGTACAAAAACGCATCGCGTTCGAGCCCGATGTCCACGAATGCCGACTGCATCCCGGGTAACACCCGCGTGACGCGTCCTTTATGAATACTGCCGGCGAGCGAATATTCCTTCTCCCGCTGGTAATAAATCTCGACGACTTGATCGTCCTCTAAAATCGCTACCCGGGTCTCGTGACGTGTGGACGAGACGATAAACTCTTTTGACATCGCATTCTCCGTCGGGCTCCGTTTCGAAGCTCCCGGTACGAAGAAGAAATCGATTCACCCTGCGTGGGTTTCAAACTGCAAACAGCCGTGCCTGCTCCCATGAAGCTCACGCTGGCCGGCAAGTGGAGTAACGCGACTGCGACACTTGCTCCGGGCCGGGGAACCGCTCCTCATTCGGACGGCGCTGCTTTCTCTTCGCGGAAAAAACCGCAGCCGTTTTCCGAGAGTCTCTTTGGCTCCCAATCTTCAACTCAAAATATCTACTTCCGCACTACTTGGACTGTTCCCAAAACCGTCAATTCACGAAACGCCGCAAGCGGACGTTGTTCACCAGCCCGAGCATCAAAAATACCGACCAGATGCTCGAACCTCCATAACTCATCAAGGGCAGCGGGATCCCGGTGACAGGCATCCGTCCTACCACCATCCCGACATTTACCAGCAAATGGAATAACAACAGGGCAGCCACGCCCATACAAATATACATCCCGGCGCGATCCGTGGCTGTCTGCGCGTTCTGGACGATCTGCATCAACAACACGAAATACAGTGATAGCGCCACCATGACGCCGACAAAGCCGTGCTCCTCGGCAAACGCCGAGAAAATAAAATCCGTATGCGGAACCGGCAGAAATCGCAACTGCGTTTGCGACCCCTTAGTCACGCCCTTGCCCCACATCCCGCCGGCGCCAACTGCAATCTTGGACTGGTTGACCTGATAGCCCGAACCCAGTGGATCGCGATCGGGATCTAAGAAGCTAACCAGACGGGCCTTCTGGTAATCCTTTAAAGAAACGTATGCAACTGGAACAATCAAAACGAAAATTAAACCGATAGCCGCCCAATATTGCCATCGCAACCCCGCCAACGCTACCCCGACCGTCAAAATCGGCACATAAGTCAGCGCGGTGCCCAGATCCGGCTCTTTGGCGATCAACAACATGGGAACCAGAATAAGACCCGTGATCTTCAGCAGGTCTTTTAATTCCAAAACATCGCCTCGCAGCTCTGTCATGAACCTGGCTACCAACAATATTATCACCAGTTTTGCGAATTCCGACACCTGTAGATGAACGCCGCCGGGCAGCAGAATCCAGCGTTGGGACCCGAACGCGCTCTTGCCGATCACGAGCACGGCCAGCAACAGCACCACGGAAATGATGTACATCGCCGGTACCTGACCCATGAGCGTCTGGTAATCGATCAGCGAAACGATCCACATCAGCACCACCCCGGCACCGATGTATATGATCTGTTTCCACCACGCATCATGCCATGTCGTGGTGTCGTAGGTGGCGCTGAAGATCTGCAGCACCCCCAGCCCGCAGATCACCAGGACGATCAGAAACATCGGCCAGTCGAGATCGCGGAGGGAGTGGTAGCGTGCCATTTAAGGAAGTTGCGGCCCGAATCAGTACGGCGCCCCGGCGGTTGCGATCGGGCCGCCCGCTGGCTTCACCGATGCTTCAAGCAGCTTCAGCCGTGCCTTCTTATCGAAATACGATTTCATAACATCGCGCACGATCGGGGCCGCGAGCATGCCATGCTCTCCGCCCTCGTACAAGGCAGCGATGACAATCTCGGGATTATCGCGTGGCGCGAACCCGACGAACCAGGCGTTGTCTTTGACCTTGTGGCCTTTCGCGAAGGCGTTTGACGCGGTCTGCGCCGACCCGGTCTTCCCGCATACCGTAATTCCCGGTATCTGCGCGCGAACGCCGGTGCCGCCTTCATTCACCACGGCGTACATGCCATCGCGTATCTTTTGAACGTTCTCGGGATTCAACGCCCACTCGTGAGGCTTGTCCGTAGCGGTTCCGGAGCGCAGCAGATGCGGCGTATGCCAGATGCCGCCCATCGCAATGCCGCCAATCAGCCGCGCCAGCTGGATCGGAGTGACAGCCACCGCACCCTGACCGATGGCCACCGATATCGTTTCGCCCGCGAACCACTTCTGGCGGAAGTTGCGGATCTTCCACTGTGACGAAGGCATTACGCCCTCGGCCTCGCCCGGCAAATCGATCCCGGTGCGATGCCCTAATCCGCCCTGATCCGCATAGAAAGCAATCCGGTCGATGCCCAACCGGTTCCCCACGTTGTAGAAGTAAGAGTCGCACGACTGCGCGATCCCTTTGTGCAATGAAACGGCTCCATGCACCGCATGGCATTTATAGTAGTGTCCATAAAACGACTGCCCGCCGGGACAGTGAATGGTGTACTTATCGTCGATAGCGCCGGTCTCAAGGCCGGCCAGCGCCATCAGCGGCTTGAACGTAGACCCCGGTGCGAGCTGCGCCTGAATGGCGCGATTCAAGAGCGGCTTGTACGGATCGCCCTGAATCTCCCGCCAGTCGGAGCTCTTGATGCGCACCGCGAATTTGTTCGGATCGAAAGTCGGCCGCGAGACCATGGCCAGCACCTCGCCGGTGCGCGGGTCAAGCGCCACCACGGCGCCGCGCCGCCCCTCCATCGCCAGTTCAGCTACCGTTTGTAAATCCAAGTCAATCGTCGTCTGCAGATCGCGCCCGGGTTTCGCGTCTTTAATGCCGAGCGTCTCGTGAATCTGGCCGTGGTTGTCCACCACTACCTGCCGCTGCCCATCGACGCCCATCAACACGTCGTTGTACTGCCGCTCAATGCCGAACTTTCCAACCACAGCGCCCGGATTCTGATTTACGAACTCGGGGCTGTCCAGTTCCGCGTCGCTGATCTGGCCCGTATACCCGATCACGTGCGCCGCCATGCCGTTCTGCGGGTAAAGGCGCTTTTGCGCGTTGATCAGCTCCATCTCGGGATAGAATTCGGCATCGCGGTGCGATTCCACGAATGCCAAATCCGCCGGCGTGAGCTCTTCCTTCACCACGATGGTTTCGTACTTCGGCCGTCCGCGATAACGCGCCACCGTCGTGGACAGCTCGTCATAATCCAGATGCAGGCCCGAGGCTATTTCCATCAGATGCTGCTGCTTCAGATTCTCGCGGGATAGAATCAGCGTCCACGACGAATGGTTATCCACGATTACGCGCCCGTCCCGATCGAGGATCTTGCCTCGCGGCGCGATGATCGGCGTGAATTTTACCCGATTGGTTTCGGCGAGCTCACTGAAGACTTCGTGGCGTTTGACTTCCAGATCCCAAAATCCGGTAATCAGAAACAGAAAGATGGCGACGGTGGCATACTGGAAAACCGCCATCTTGGCTGAGGCGAACTTCGGATCGTCGTGGATGACCGGCGGGCGATGTGCCTGCTGCTTTTCGAGTTCCGGCGATGCTGGGAGGCGGCTCACGGAGGAGAAAACCTAAGTTCTCTCCTTCAGTTTATCCAAGAAATGAAAAAGCGCCACGCCGATTACGGCGTTCAGCAGCGCAATCAGCGCCACCTGTTTGAAATCGAATGGAACTTGTTGCGCCAGAAGCGCACGCGACATTACCCAGTGCAGGAAGCGTTCAAACATCAGAAACACGAACGAAAGCAGCAGCCGGATAAAGGGATGTTCCACATCGATGCGCAACGCCGTCGACGCGGCGAAGTATCCCACCAGGGTGTTGCTGATGCCGGACATGCCGACGTAATCGTGCGAGAGCGAATCCTGCGCGCACCCCACCAGCGCTCCGAGCAGCAGCCCGGCAACCTGCGCCCGCCGCATCATCGCGAAATAGATCGTGACCAGCAGCGGAATCTCCACATACTGCAGCGAGTGGAAAAACAAGGGGAAATAAACCTGGAATAAAATCGCCAGCAGCGGCACCGCCACCAGCACCCAGAGACGGAAGTGCGAAATGCGGCTCTCCCGCTGGCCGCCCAGCAGAACGCGATCGCCGGAGTAACCGCTCATTGAGGTGGAGCAACCGCCAGCGGAATTTGTGCCTTCGGTTTCGGCGCGGGGATTATCGGTTGCCCGAATTCATCCAATCGCCGCGGAGGCGCGGCTGGCTTCGGTCGCACGATCGGATTCCCAAACTGATCCACCGCGGGTTGCGCCGGCGGCCGCTTGACGGGAGGCGTGCCGCCATCGCCCGTCGCGGGCGCCACCACTTTCGGCTTTGGGCGCACAACCGGATTCCCGAACTGATCGACCGAGGGCGGAGCCGCAGCCGTCCCTGTAACCGCTGGTTTCGGTTTGGGCAGCGGAACAATCGGTTGGCCGAATTGATCCACCTTCGGAGCGACGGGCGGCCGCTTGACCGGAGCAGCAGTCGAACCCTGGACAGCGGGCGGCTTAGCCGGGACCGGAGCAGGCGCGCCCGGTGCGGGAATCTTCAGATTGAAATCCGGAGGCTTCGAGCCTGGAGTGCCTTCTCCGAACACGTGATTCTGCGCGTCGCCCATCGTTTTATACTTCTCTCGCAAGCGATCCGCATCCGTCGATAACAACGTCTTCGGCGAAGCCTTAGAATCGGCCGCGGTCTTCTCACCCGCGACTTCCGGTCCGATATACACCCTCGGAGATGAGACCTGCGCCTGCACTTCCGGAATACTCTGGTGTACGCCCTGCATGATGATGAGCACTTCTTCAGGGCCATTTTGCAGACCGCTCGGGTCGACCGTGATGTCCTTGAACGATGCGCCCGGCTTCTCCACTTTCACGCGCCCCACGGGCAAGCCTTTCGGAAAAATGCGGTCGTCGCCCGATGTGAAAAACATCTCGCCCGGGTCCAACTTCTCCTCGTTCTGCACGTAATCCACCCGGCACGATGCGTAGCCCAGACCCTTCAAAACACCGTGCACGTGATTCTTCTGCGAAATCACTCCCGCCGCAAATCCCGGATCGGTGATGAGCTGAACTTGCGAAGCGGTCGGGTAGGACGACGTAATCTTGCCCACGATCCCATCCGGAGTCACGACTGCCATCCCTTTTTCTATGCCGGAGGTGGACCCTCGATCGACGAACACCGCCCGATTCGCCGCGCCTGCCGCGGTTCCGATGATCCGTGCGCCAATCATCTTCGACGGCGTCTGCTTCTCGAACTTTTCCAGCGCCTTCACGCGATCGGCCGTCCCCAACTCGGAGCGCAGGAACTGATTGTCGAGTTTCAGTTTTTCGTTTTCCACGCGCATGCGGCTGTTCTCAGCGCGCACATTTTGCAGCGCGAAGTAGTTGCCGAAAATGCCCACCACGCCGCTACGGGTGTCTTCCACAAGCTTGGCGATGGGCGTCACCGCTGTCACCGCCCACACGCGGATAAACCGCACGTCGTTTTCGTTTTTGACTTGGTAGGCCAGCAGGACAAGCTGTCCCACAATCACCAGCAACAGCACAGTGATGCTGCGATAGCGATTCAGCAGGGTGTCCATTTGCTCCAGAGAGGTCCCAACATAAGACCTACCCTTCAGTTTAGTCGATCGAAATCTTGCGCAGAAGTTTGAAGTCGCTCAACATCTTGCCCGTGCCGAGCACCACCGACGCGAGCGGATCGTCGGCGATTGATACCGGCAGACCGGTCTCTTCGCGAATGCGGCGATCGAGATTCTTGATCAGCGCGCCGCCGCCCGTCAGAACAATCCCTTTGTCGCTGATGTCGGCACTCAATTCCGGCGGCGTACGCTCCAGTGCCACGCGGATCGCATTCATGATCGTCGCGATGCACTCGGAGAGCGACTCCCGAATTTCGCCGTCTTCGATGGTAATGGTTTTCGGCACGCCTTCGATCAGGTTTCGGCCCTTAATCTCCATGGTCAACGGTTTATCCAGCGGGTATGCCGAACCGATTTCCATCTTGATTGCTTCCGCCGTGCGCTCACCAATCAGCAGATTGTATTTGCGCTTCAGATACTGCATGATGGCGTCGTCCATCTCGTTGCCCGCTACCCGCACCGAGCGCGAATACACGATACCCGAGAGGGAAATCACCGCCACATCCGTGGTGCCGCCCCCGATATCGACGACCATATTTCCCGAGGGTTCAGTGATCGGCAAGCCCGCGCCAATCGCCGCCACCATCGCCTGTTCCACCAGATGGACTTCGCTCGCCTTGGCGCGATATGCCGAATCCATCACCGCGCGCTTTTCCACCTGCGTGATCTCGCTCGGCACGCCGATCACAATGCGCGGATGCACCAGCATCTTGCGGTTGTGCGCTTTCTGAATAAAATAATTCAGCATGCGCTCGGTCACCTTGAAATCGGCGATCACACCGTCTTTCATCGGCCGGATCGCTACGATGTTACCGGGCGTACGGCCCAGCATCTCTTTGGCTTCCTTCCCCACCGCCTCAACTTCACCGGTGTTCTTGTTCAAGGCGACGATGGAGGGCTCGTTTACGACGATCCCTTTGCCTTTTGCAAACACCAGCGTGTTGGCGGTTCCGAGGTCGATCGCGAGATCGGAAGAGAATAAGCTAAAAAGTGAGCGAAGGTTCATGTAGTAGATTCAATTTAAAGGGGAAATGTGCCGTTGTGAATCCTAGTAAATGCTAGCACACGCCCCTAAAATTGAAGCTAAATTCCGGCGCGCGGCTCGCTTGGCGGCTTACCGATCCACACCCGGTAAATCTTCGCGTCGGCGAACGGGACCAGCACCAGCGACGTTCCCCCGATGCCATCGATCGCATAGGCCTGATGCCCAGGCCATCCCTTCGGCAGCCGGCCGGCCGCGTCGCGCAAATGCAGTTGCCCGGCGTTCATCGTCGCGACCTGCGCCGCCTCCAGACTCGCAAGCCCCGGGTTCGCCTCGCGCTCGATCGCGAGCACCTGCGGACCGCGTTGAATGGCGACAGAAGTGGGGTAGCTCGGCCCGCCCGCGATCACGTGCACGGTCATGTCCATCGAGATCTCCACCTGGTCGCCCTGCTTCCACTTGCGATCGATCGTGACCAGTTCGCCCGGTTCAGCGGTGAATTTCTGGCCATTCACCCTTGCCGCGTAATCCGCCGTCCAGCGCGGCACCCGAAGATAGAGAGCGAACTTATTTTTCTTACCCGGCGCGATGGTCAGCGTGACTTTGCCGTCCATCGGAAACTGCGTTTCGGACTTGACCGACGCAACGCCCGTATGCATCTCGCCCGGCACGTAGGAAAGAATCTCGATACCGTTCTCGCGCGTGCCCCACACCAGTTGCGGCAGCATCGAGATACCGCGCGGCTCGCTCGATACGCAGCAATTTATGCCCGGCGTCGGGCTCTTCTTGCCGTTCAGCGGGGTGAAATAGCAGATGTTTCCCGTTTGCGGGTCCTGCGCGCCCAGCAGTTGGTTATAGATCGCGCGCTCGATTTCGTCGCCGTACTTCGCATCGCCGCTGAGCCGCAGAAGCTGCCAGTTCAACTGAATCCAAGTAACCGTCACACACCCTTCGCCGACATGGTCCGCCTCATCGCCCGGAAGCGCGCCATCCGTTAAAAAGTGTTCTTTCGAGCTGCTCGTCCCGGTCACATAGAGGCGCTTCGAGCTCACATCCTTCCAGGCGATCATCGCCGGCTTCAGAAACTTCTCATCGCCGCTGACGCGGTAGAGGTCCACCAAGCCGACGAGATTCGAAAGCATCTCGTATGCCTTCGCGTTTGCGGTCTTGAATACGCTGCCTGTTTCGTTCAGCGTCGTCATGATCCTCGGTCCTTTCGGCGAATCCCACGCGCGGGTGATGTAGTAACAAAAGTTTAGATACCGTGGGTCCCCGGTGTAGCGATAGAGCATCACCATCGGCTCGAGCACGCTGGTGGCGGCCATTCCGACGTGCTCTCCCGCTACGATGATGTCGCGCTGTCCCGGCGCTTCTCCAAAAGTTGTTACCAGCAAATTGCCGATCTTCTTCGCCGCCGCCAAGGGTGCCTCGTCGGCCGTTACCCGGTAGTAACTCAGAAGTCCCAGCAGATCGTATTTATGCACCCAGACATCCCAACTGGTCCAGCGTTTATCGTCCGTGTAGGTGCCTAGATATCCGTCGGGGAGTTGCGTCGCGACTAACTCATGGGCGATGCGATCCATCAGGGTCTTCAAGCGAGCGTCGCCGGTGTACTCCCAGGTGTTCGCCGCGGCATGCAGGAATTTGCCGGCATGCTCGCCAATCCAATCCTGCTTGCCGGGCCGGTGCTGAAAGCCTTCCATGATGCCTTTTTCATCGACGTGAAGCAGCCGGCCTTCCAGGTTCACCTTCATGCGCTCGCCCAGCAGTCCTTCGATCTTCTGCTGTCCATACGGAGTCGGGATGAACTTGTCGTTCACCTTGTTTTTTATCTTGTCGATCGCGACTGGTTGAGGCCGGCTCGCCATGGCGGTCAGGGCCGTGAACACCAGCAAAATTAGGGGCTTCATGACAGTCAAGTATATGATGAATGATTGTGTTTCGACCGCTTAAACCGTCGTGAGCTGCTGATCGCGTTTGCGGGATTGGCGGCATGCAAAAAACGCGCCAGCCGCTTCAACGGATATGCATTCGTAGCGAATGCCGGCTCGCGCAGCGTTGCGGTTGTGAATCTAAGCAGCTTCTCTCTGGTTCGAGAAATTCCTTTGGCGGCGCCACCTTCGGCCGTACTCTCGCTCAGCAACCCGGCGCGTGTAATCGCCCTCACTCCCAACAATGGCGAGATCGCCGAACTCGACTGCGGTGCACTCGGCCGATCGCGCAAGCTGCGAATCGCCCCGCGCGCGATATCGATGCGTGCCAGCGCCGACGCGCGCTCGCTGTGGGTCCTCTGCGGCGAACCGGCCTCTCTGGTGCGCGTCGATCTCGCTCAATGGCGCGTCGCCAGTCGAACTTTCTTTGCCGCGATTCCATCCGACTTCGACATCTCCGAAACGCACGCCGTGGTGGCCCTTCCCTCGGCGCATGCCGCCGCGGTCGTCGATCTGAAATCCGGAAAAACGGTGCGCAGCATCGCCGCCGATTGCACCTCGGTGCGCTTCGCCGCCAAAGGTGCTCAGGTCATCACGGCGAATTCGGCAACCCGTGTGCTGTCGCTCTATGAAACCGCTGGCGGCCAGTTACTGGTCACTCTTCCGCTTGCTCTTTCCCCGCGCAACTTCTGCCTGAACACCGACGGTGGCCAACTTTTTCTGACCGGTGAAGGCATGGACGGCGTGGCCATCGTGAGTCCCTACCAAACCCAAGTCGCCGAGACGATTCTCGCCGGTCACACGCCCGGCAGCATGGCCGTGACCACATCGCAGCCCGAGTATCTTTTCGTGGCGAACTCGCAATCGGGCGACGTCTCCGTGATCGATGTGCAGAGCCGTCGCTTGGTCGCGCAAGTGCCCGTCGGCGAAGATCCCGCCGCGATCGCGATCACTCCCGACAATGCCTACGCGCTGGTCGCCAACCGCCGCTCCGGAGACCTCGCCGTGATCCGCGTCTCGACCTTTGCCGGCCTCAACCGCCGGACCCGCTCGGCTCCGCTCTTCACGTTGATCAGGGTAGGTTCGCAGCCAGGGTCGATTGCGATCTGCGCGCTTTAGAGGATATGCCGCACCGCCCGCCCAGGCTTTGCGCCAGTATGCTCCCCATCCTTCAGCACCTGCACGCCATTCACAAAAACCTGCTGCATCCCCGTTGCATATTGCCGCGGTTTGTCATAAGTCGCGTGATCCCGAAACCCCCGATTGAACACCACGACATCCGCGAAATATCCCTCGCGCAATAACCCCCGACGATCGAGATGCAAGTTCTCCGCCGGCAGCCCGGTCAGCCTCCGCACGCCTTCGGGCAACGGAATCAGCCCTTCCTCGAGAACATACTGCCCCATGAACTTCGCAAAGTTTCCATACGCGCGCGGATGCGTGCTCGATTTCAGAAACACACCCTCCGGCGCCATCGACGCCGCATCCGAACCCAAGCTCACCCACGGCAGTTGAATCTCCTTGCGAATGTTGTCCTCGTTAATGATGAAGTAAACCGTTTCCACGCGGCTTCCATCTTCGATCACCAAGTCGATGACCGTATCCACCGGCGACTTCCCACGCATGGCCGCCACGTCCGCCAGAGTCTTGCCCGTCAGCGGCTTCAGCGCATCGCTCTTGAATCCCACGAACAACACATTCTTCGGATCCCCCGCGCCCAGGAACAGGTTCTCCCATACCGTCGTCGGCGTCGTCATTTCGCGTTTCACCCGCGCGCGAATTGCCGGATCCATCAGGCGCTTCCGCCACGCGTCGTACCCGCCTTCCTGCACCCACGGCGGCATTACGGCATCGAGGCCGGTCGACCCGGCCGTGTACGTGTACATGTCCGCGGTAATCTTCAGACCTTCTTTGCGCGCCGCTTCGATCTTCTCCAGCACCTGCGGAAGCTTGTCCCAATTCGACTTTCCCGCAATCTTCAAATGATAAATTTCGGCCGGCACCTGCGCTTGCCTCGCAATCGAGATCAACTCATCCACCGCTGCCAGCACGCCATTGCCCTCGCTGCGGATATGCGAAATGTAACTGCCCTTGAACTTCGCCGCTTCCTGGCAAAGCGCGACTAGCTCACCCGTCTTGGCATAGAACCCGGGCGCATAGATCAGCGCCGATCCTACACCTAGCGCGCCCTCCTGCATCGCCTGCCGCACCAGGGCGCGCATCGCCTCAAGTTCCTCGGCAGTCGGCGCTCGATTCGCATCGCCCAGTACGTTCTCGCGCACGGTGGTCGCCCCCACGAATGACGCGATATTCGTCGAGATCCCCCGCTTCACCATCGTGTCAAGGTATTCGCCGAGCGTGGTCCACGTGATCTCGTACTTGATGTCGCCCATGTGCGCGATCGCATCAGCCTTCATGCCCGCAGTCATCGGCCCCATCGAGCTGCCTTCGCCAAAGATTTCCAGCGTGACGCCCTGCCGGATGTCGCTCTGCGATTTCCCGTCCACGATCAGCGATTCTGTCGCCCAGCTCAGCATGTTGATGAAGCCAGGCGCGACGATGGAACCGCCCGCATCGAGATCGATCTTCCCGCGCGATTTCGAAAGATCCCCGATTTTCGCGATCTTGTCTCCGCGGATGCCGAGGTCGGCCTGCACGCATTTCGCGCCGGTGCCATCGCACACGCGGCCGTCGCGCAGGATTACGTCGTAGTCGGGCGCGCGTGAACAGCCAATCAGGGTCAGCAGCGGCACCAGCGCTAGCGTTGCCCTACGCGTGAACAAGTCTCTCCTTGTGCGCATCCCACGCCAAATACTTCCGCTTGCGATACGATTCCACGCCCATGCTGCACGCCACCACGCCGTAATAGCCCAGCGTCACATCGCACTTCAGCGGCTCATTCTTGCGGATCGCATTCTGCAGATTGCGATGATGCAGCTCAATATTCTCCGCGCCATGCTTGACGTAGGTGATCTCTTCAACGTCCTTCGCGAACTCCCGCTGCGGCTTAATCGTGAACCCGGTGCGCGTGAATGTCAGCGTCGCGTGATGCCCGCGAATCACATGCTCGATCGGCGTATCGTTGGCGAGTGACGAGATCATCACCACGGTTGGCCCGCCAGGATAATCCAGCATCACGTTGAAGGTATCCGGAACCTCCGCGGGACTCTTAGTGAACTCGAACATCCCGCCCGTGCCCACGCCGCGCTCGGGGAACTTCAGGTCGAGCGCCTTGATGATGCGCGTCACGCGATGGATGAACAAGTCTGTGGCGATGCCGCCGGAGTAATCCCAATAGCGCCGCCACCGGAAAAACCGATCCGGATCCCACGGACGTTTCGGCGCCGGCCCTAGCCACGTTTTCCAATCTAAATTCTCGCCCGGCCGCGCATCCGGATCGATATCGTAAGGCCAGATGTCATCCAGATTATTGCGTGAGTAATCGATCTGCGACATCACTACCTTGCCCAGTTTGCCTTCGGCAATGTAGCGATGCGCGGCCTCGTAAGAATCGTCCGACATCCCCTGCACGCCAACCTGCATCTTCACCCCCGCCGCCCGCACCTTTGCGATCACGCGCTTGGATTGCTCCACGGTGCGTGTCATCGGCTTCTCGCAATAGATATGTTTTCCCGCCGAAGCTGCGTCCATCGTGATCGGGAAATGCCAATGTTCCGGCGTGGCGATCAGCACATAATCGATGCTCTTGTCCGACAGGATATCCTGATAGCGCTTGATGATCTTGCCGCTGGTGAACTGCGAAGCCTTCTCGGCGCGCTTGTCGAAAAGGTCGCAGACGCTGCCGACTTCCACGTTGTCGGTGTCGCGCATCGCGACGAGCTTCTTCATGTGCTCCATCGCCATTCCGCCGCAGCCGATGACGCCGACGCGCAGCCGTTCGTTGGCGCCCATAATGCGTGAAGCAGAAAGCGCGGTGGTCGCCGCGGCAACGAAGGTCCGGCGAGTGATGGTTTGCATTACGACAGTGTACGCCGGAGAAAACTCCCGCGTGGCCCGCGTCGCGTCCTCGCACAACCCAGCGAAGCGATCCGGTGTAACGTAAGGCAACATCGTGTACGACGGCCACGTGACGCGCATTCAGACATCAACTGAAATTTTTCTTGAGCGTGCCGCCTATCTCGGCGAAGGCGATTTCAGCGTCGCCTGGCTCATCAACGGCGAATGGGTCTGCCGCATCGCCAAGCACGCCGAGGCGGCCGCAAGTTTGGGACGCGAAGCCCGCCTGCTTCCTCAAATCGCCGCGAATCTCCCTTTACCTATCCCGCAGCCTGCCTGTTACGGGTTTATGGGCCGCACAGTTGCGATCCACACGCTAATTCCGGGTGAGCCGCTTACGCGCGATCAATTCTTATCGCTCGATGGCGCCGTGCGCGACCGCTGTACCCGGCAACTCGCCGAATTTCTCGCTGTCTTTCATCGCACCAACCTCGCCATGGCCCGTCAATGCGGCATCGAGGTCATCGATTATCCCGCTCGTTATCGCGAAGTGCGGCGCCGCGCCGAAGAACATCTACTGCCGCGTCTCAACGAATCCGACCGCGCCTATGTCCGCAAAATCTTCCGCGAGTTTCTCGCCGCCCCGCCCGATCCCGCCGCCTCCGTGCTCCTTCACGGCGACCTCAGTCCCGAACACGTCCTATGGAATCCAGCCGACGCGCAACTCACCGGCGTCCTTGATTTCGGCGATATGCAAATCGGAGATGCCGCCTGGGATCTGGTCTTTCTCCTGGAAGACTACGGCCCCGAATTTGTCACGCTTCTCCTGCGGCGCTTCCCGTCGCCTGACAACCAAGTTCTTCTTCGCTGTGCCCACCAGCTTCGCGAACTCGATACGGTCGAATGGGCCGCCAGCGTATGTTCCGGTGAGCGCGATGCCGAAGGCGAAGATCCTCGCGCCAGCATCGCCGCGCTTCGGGAGCCTTGGGAGTGAGCTGCATCTTACGCACGGCGCCCTTCATCCAAGAAAACATGGCCGTCAATACTGCCACCTACTCGCTGCTCGATCTCGCCCTCGTAAAAACCGGCGGCACCATCGCTGATGCCTTCCGCAACACGCTCGATCTCGCCCGCCATGCCGAAGGCTGGGGCTACCGCCGCTTCTGGCTCGCCGAGCACCACAACATGCCGGGCATCGCGAGCGCCGCGACTTCCGTCCTGATCGGCTATGTCGCCAGCGGCACCTCGAATATCCGCGTCGGCTCCGGCGGCATCATGCTCCCTAACCACGCCACCATTATGATCGCCGAGCAGTTCGGCACGCTTGAAACTCTCTATCCCGGACGCATCGATCTTGGCGTCGGCCGCGCCCCCGGGTCGGACGGACTCACCGCCCGGGCCGTGCGCCGCGGTCTCAACAGCACCGAAGAAGATTTCCCGCGTCAGGTGCGCGAACTGCTCGCCTATCTGGCGCCAGCCGAGCCCGGCCAGGCTTTGCGAGCCGTCCCCGGCGAAGGGACCAATGTACCCGTCTGGCTGCTCGGCTCGAGCACGTATAGCGCGCAGCTCGCTGCCGTGATGGGCCTGCCGTTCGCGTTTGCCGCCCACTTCGCCCCGCAGCAGATGATGGACGCGCTAGACCTCTATCGTCACCATTTTCAGCCGTCGAAGTTCCTCGCGAAGCCCTACGCGCTGGTTGCAATTCCGGTGATCGCCGCCGATACCGACGCCGAGGCGCAGCGCCTCTCCACCTCCCCTGTGCTCCGGTTCCTGAAATTGATTCGCGGTGAGCAAATTTTCATGCCGCCGCCTGTTGACACGATGGAGGGACTCTGGAACCCGCAAGAACGCCAGATGGTGGAATCGCGAATGGCCGAGGCGATTATAGGTGGTCCTCAGACCGTTCGCCAGAAGCTCATCGATTTCCTACGGAAGACCCAAGCCGACGAAGTGATGTTCGCCTCCGATGTCTTCCATCACGCCGACCGTCTGCGCTCCTACGAGATCACGTCACAGGTGATGCGGCAGCTCACGACTGCCAGCGCGCCCGCTAACTTCCTTCCGCAGACCGCATAGCCTGCGTCAGCAGTTCAATTGTGCCGGCAAAATCTCCGGTCCCGCGATACCATCCGTTCTCAGCACCGTGTCGCGCCCACCCGAGCGGCGCCAGCTTGAACTCGTTCGCCTCGTCGTCGATCGCCGGATGATGCCGCAAAATTCCCCGCACCATTTCCGCATTCCCGTGCCACGCGGCCCAATTCAGCGCCGTCCCTCGGTGCTGGCCGCGCGCATTCACCGGCCAGCCCGCGGTAAGCATCAGCTTGACCGTCTCAACGCGGTTATTCTGAGCCGCATAAGCTAACCTCGCGCTGTCATCATCGCTTAACGAGCGCGCCAGATTCGGACGTTTTTCCAATAGCGCATTCACAAGATCTTCATCAAGGATTTCGCACGCCACTGCCAGCTTAAGCTCATCCGGGCTGCGCTCCATCAGCAAATCAAAAACGTCTCGATGCCCCAACTCGTGCGCAATCTGCTGCGCCGTTCGGTGCCAGCCGAATACCCAAATGTAAATCGTCCCGCCGCTGTGCGCATCGCGCTTCGGAAAGTAACGTTCGGAAACGCTCGTATGCACGCTCGCCGGATCAGCAACGAGATGCTTCCGCACCAACTCCACTTCCCCCAACGCTGTAGCCATCAAGATATCCGTCGCGCACCCGCGCCCCACCAAATACCGAGCTACATCGCTCCGATCGGGAGTTCCGCGGCAAGCATCCGGCTTCTGCAACATATACTGCGCCGGGGTGGACTCGTGATCGGTGTCGCGCGCATCGATATCCGCCCCGTGCGCCAGCAGATATTCCGCAACCTCAATCGTCGACGCGAAATGCAGCGGTGTTTGCCCATCGCCCCCGCGCGCGTGAACCACATCCGGCCGCTCCGTGACGAGTTCGCGAATCTTGTCGATCATCCCAAGCCGCGCCGCCGCATGTGCATCCACGGTCGCGCCACGCTCGATTAAAAACTGCGCGATCGGCGTCGAAGCTTCGTCCAGTACGCCGAATCCGCCTGCCCACCAATTCGTCCTCGCGTTGATATCGGCACCCGCGTGCAGCAGAACATCGATCATTTCCCGATCCTGCCTACCGACTGCAATTAGTAGCGGGAACTCCCCGAATGCGGTGCCCGAAACCGGTTCGTTGATGCGCGTCTTCATCTGCGGATGCTGTTCAAATAACGACGCGACCCTTTTAGAGTCGCCCGCTTTAAACGCTTTCGCCAGTTCTTCTTCAACGTTCATGGGATTCTCGTACAAAGGCATGCTAGTCGTCCAGCATAACAGCGCCAAACCCCGCCACTTGTTCCGGTAGACTGCGAACGCCACGCCATACAGTCTCTTGACAGGTGTCAAGCGACGCCTTACATTCAAAAGGTGAGAGTCGCAAGCTTCAGCCATAAGCCGCTGCGGCGATTCTATGAGGAAGGGCAGAGAAAAGGTTTCCCCCTGATGCGGTTTCCAAGCTGCGTGCCATGTTCGCTGTGCTTGATCGAATGACGGGCATCGACGAATTGAGATCGTGGCCATTGTGGAAAGTTCACCAGCTTTCTGGTGATCGTAGGGGAACATGGAGCCTGCATGTCACGAGGAACTGGCGACTGACATTCCGCATCGAGGAGGATGAAGTCCACAATCTGAATTTCGAGGATTACCACTAATGAAGGAGATAATCTATGGCGATGTTTAACCCCCCTCACCCCGGTGAGGTCATCCGCACTGAAATTATTGAAGCACACGGGTTGACCGTGACTGCTGCCGCCAAAGCACTCGGCGTCTCACGACAAGCACTTTCCTCGTTGCTCAACACACAGACCGACCTGACCGGAGATATGGCGCTTAGGCTCGAGAAGGCGTTTGGTCCGAAAATGGAAACTCTGATGGGCATGCAGTCCGCCTACTATGTTTTCCATACCCGCCAGAGGGCTGGAAAAATCAAGGTAAGACCCTATCGGCCCGTGCACGCGCAAACCGCCTAAGTGCTTGTTGTAGACTTTGCGAGGAGAGTCCTGCTTGAAAAAATTCGTCCTCGCCGCCCTCGGCAGCGCCCTGTTGTCGCTCGTCCCGCTCACCAGCGCGGCGACCCCTATCAGCATCATGCTGCTCGATGGCGAAAGCGGCGGCCCCTATCACGCCTGGCAGCAAACCACGCCTGTCCTCAAGAAAGAACTCGAAGAAACCGGCCTCTTCCGCGTCACCGTCGTCACCGCCCCTCAAGCCGACGGCGACTTCAGCAACTTCAAGCCCGACTTCGCAAGCTACCGCGCGATTGTCATGAACTACGATGCACCCGACTGGCCTGCCGATCTCAAGACCCAATTCGAGCAATACGTCAAGAATGGCGGCGGCCTCGTCATCGTTCACGCGGCCGACAACTCCTTCGGCGCCTGGCCGGCCTACAACGAAATGATCGGTGTCGGCGGTTGGCGCGGTCGCAACGAAAAATCGGGGCCCCTCTGGTATTACAAGGACAACAAGCTCGTCTCCGATTCGTCTCCTGGCGATGCCGGCGCCCATGGTGCGCGCCTCCCGTTTGCCGTCACCACGCGCGACGCCAATCACCCCATCATGAAAGGTCTTCCACCCGTGTGGATGCACGCCGGTGATGAGCTGTACGCCACTCTTCGCGGCCCCGGCGAGAACATGACCGTGCTCGCCACCGCGCACTCGCTCCCATCGAATAAAGGAACCGATCGCGATGAACCCATGCTCATGGTTCTGCGGTATGGCGCGGGCAGAGTCTTTCACACCACCATGGGGCACGATGTCGCCGCGCTCAGTTGCGTCGGCTTCATGGCTACCTTTCAGCGCGGCACCCAGTGGGCCGCTACCGGAAAAGTGACACAGAAGATTCCCGCCACTTTTCCCACACCCAACACCGTGACGTTCCGCTCCGATCTCGCGGAATCGAAATAGACTCCTATGCTTACTCGACGAATATTTCTCGGAACCGCAGCGGCCTCCGCGGTGAGCTTGCGCGGTGAAATCGCCCCTAAGCTAAAAATCGGCGCCATGGATGGCGTCTTCCATCTTTCAGGCAAGCCCGAGTCGGTTTCGGTCGCCAAGCAACTCGGCCTGGAAGCCGTACAGGTCACAATCGGCACATCCACCGACTCAAAAACGCTGCCGCTCGAAGATCTCGCTCTGCAAAAAGCCTGGGTCGCGGCATCTATCAAGCACGGCATCCCGCTTGATTCAACCTACCTCGACATGCTTCATCGCGATTGCCTCAAGAACAATGACAACGCGCCCATGTGGATTCGTAAAGGCATTGCGATCACCAAGAGTCTGAACGCGCCCGTGCTGATGCTCGTCTTCTTTGGTAAGTGCCAGGTGCTTGAACGTCCTGAACTCGACCGCGTCATCGATCTATCGAAAGAACTCGCCCCCGAAGCTGAGCGCGCCGGCATTATTCTCGGTTTTGAAAATACCAGTTCCGGCGCCGACAACCGATACGCGGTGGACAAAGTAAACTCAAAAGCTTTCAAGATGTGGTACGACGTCGGTAATTCCACCTTCAACGGCTACCAGGTCGCTAAGGAGATTCGCGAACTCGGCCGCGACCGCATCTGCATGTTCCATTTCAAGGACAAAGGCTATCTCGGCGAAGGCAAAGTCGACATGCCCGAGATCCTCCGCGCCATTGACGCCATTGGGTTCGATGGATATGCGAACCTGGAAACGACATCGCCCTCCGGCAACGTCGAAGCCGATACCAAGCGAAACCTCGAATACTTAAGAAAGTTGATGGAAGCGTAATGCGCGCACTCCAAATCGCAACCACATTTCTCTTGACCGTTACCTGCATCGGAGCCCAGGCGCCCCAGGCAGCGCGGCCCGGTCGCCCTGCCATGCAGTTCCCCGACGCTCCCGGCCGCGATACCGTCCAGAAGGTCTGCGGCACCTGCCACGGCGCGGAGGTAGTAATTTCGAAGGGTCTGACTCGCCCCGAGTGGACCCAGGTGATCGGCAGCATGGTCACTCGCGGTGCCAAGGGTACCGACGATGAATTCGCTCAGGTGCTCGATTACCTCACCGCCAACTTTCCGCCGAACTCGAAAGGTGGCGCGCCCAGCAAGGTGAACGGCGATTTCGGTCCGGGTCAACTGCCGCGCCAGGTTCAGCGTCCGTCCGGCGCGACCGGAGTCGGTTCGGATGACAAGCACGTCGTCGATCCCGTAGCCGCCGCTCGCGGCAAAACCATCTACGCCGTCGAGTGCGTGAATTGCCACGGCACCAGCTCTCGCGGCACCGATAATGGTCCCGACCTGACCCGCTCGCTAGTCGTCTTGCATGACCGCTACGGAAACACTATCGGCCCTTTCCTGCAGAAAGGTCACCCGATGCAAAGCGGCGGAGCCAGCGCGAAGCTCAGCGCGCCTCAACTGGAAGATCTCTCGCATTTCTTGCACCAGCGCGTGGATGACGTTCTCCGTTCCGGACCTTACAATAACGTTCTCAATGTACTGACAGGCGATGCCAACGCGGGTAAGGCGTTCTTCAACGGCGCCGGCAAATGCAGCACCTGCCACTCTCCCACGGGCGATCTTGCCGCGATCGCCAAAAAGTACGATCCACCTACGCTTCAGCAGCGATTCCTGTTCCCGCAGACCGTCAGCTTCCGGCGGCGAGGCGCGACTGCCGGCGCCGCCAAGACAAAGCAGGTCACCGTAACAGTTTCCGCCCCTTCGCAGCCTCCAGTTTCCGGTGTCCTTCTGAGCCTCGATGACTTCAACGTGGCCTTGCGCGACTCTTCCGGCGACTATCGCTCCTGGAAGCGCACGCCTGATCTCAAAGTAGAAAAGTCAGATCCCTTTTCTGCGCATGGCGAGCTGCTGGAAATCTACACCGACAAGAATATCCACGACGTCGTCGCCTATCTTGCAACCTTGAAATAACCCATGAAACTCTCGATTGCCTTCATCTTACTCACTGGACTTCATCTCACCACCCTTCACGCACAAACGCTCGACCCCGCTAAGTTGGCGCATCTGCCCACCGACTCCTGGCCCACTTACAACGGAGATTTTTCCGGGCGGCGCTTCAGCCCTCTGGCGAAGATCAACGCCGGCAATGTGAATTCGTTGAGCCTTTCCTGGGTATACCGAGTGCCGGAGAGCGCGGGCGCAATCAAAGCCACGCCTCTCGTGGTCGATGGTGTCATGTACTTGACCGTTCCCGATAAGGTATGGGCGATCGATGCGCGCACGGGCCGCGAGATCTGGCAGTACTCGTGGGAGTCGAAGGGCGGCATGCACATCGGCAATCGCGGTGTAGGCATCTACGGCAAGTGGCTCTATTTCGAAACGCCCGACTGTAACTTAGTCTCGCTGAATCTAAGTGACGGCAAGCCGCGCTGGCATAAGTCGTTCTGCGATCTGGATCAGTTATACTTTGGCTCGGTCGCGCCCGTCGTAATCAAGAATCACGTGATCGTGGGCGTTAGCGGTGATGATCTCGACGTCCCCGGCTACCTGGAATCGCGCGATCCCGAAACCGGTGACCTGCAATGGCGCTTTTCGGTGGTGCCCAATCCCGGCGAGGCTGGCTCGGAAACATGGCCGAATGCCGAAGCCATGCTGCACGGCGGCGGCATGACGTGGGTGCCGAGCACTTACGATCCCGAACTGAATCTCCTCTACTTCGGTACCGGGAATCCACAGCCGGTCATCGCCGGCAAGCGCCGCAAGGGCGACAATCTCTACACTGAATCCATCGTCGCCGTCGATCTCGATACCGGGAAACGAGTCTGGCATTTCCAGTCGTCCCCGCACGATACGCACGATTGGGATGCGGTCCAGACCCCCGTCCTGATTGATGGGAACGTCAATGGTCAGAAACGCAAGCTCATCGCGCAAGCCAGCCGCAACGGTTATTTCTTCGTCCTCGACCGCACCAACGGGAAGAATATCGTCAGCAAGGAATACGTGAAGACGAATTGGTCGAAGGGTGTCGATTCGAAGGGGCAGCCAATCCCCAATCCCGCGAAGGAGCCACAGATCGACGGCGCACTCGTAACCCCGAATCAAGGCGGTGCCGCGAACTGGCCACCGCCAAGTTTCAGCCCTGACACGGGCCTCTTCTACATCAATGCTTCACGTGGTTTCAGCGTTTACTACATCTACGACGACACCGACAAGCCGGAAGGCTGGGGCGGCAACGATCGCGGCGGACGCTCGGAAGCCATGCTGGAAGCCATAGATTACAAAGATGGCAAGATCCGCTGGAGCCACAAATGGGAAGGTGCCGGAATCCGCTCCGGGGTGTTGAGCACAGCAGGCAAGTTAGTCTTCGCCGGTGACCCGTCTAATAACTTAGTGGCGCTGAACGCCGCAACGGGCGACCCGCTCTGGCATTGCAACCTGGGAAACGCCATGAGCAACGGACCAATCACTTATGAACTCGACGGCACTCAGTATCTGGTGGTCGGGGCGGGTGACACGCTATTTGGATTCGCCATGTTGTCTAAGTAGTCATTTCAAAACATCCGATCAGATTACGCTCGCGATCTTACTCGTCCCGAACGCAGCGTTCGCCGCGGCATAGTGCTTCATGCGGAGAAACCACGCGCACCTGATACTTCGCCTGAAGTTCGCCAAACGCTTCCCAGACATTGCGCTCCCGCGCGGCGTAGTCCGAAGTGAAAGATCGAATATCGGAACTCCGGTGGAACCACCGCGCCTTCGCCAAGGGCTCCGGGGGCAGTGAACCGCGGCTCTTGGCGTCTGCCAGATAACAAGGCATTGTTCGAAAGCGTTTAGATTCCGATCCAGATACCACGTGCTGAAAACAATCATTGGCCAATGCCATAGATACAACGAATAAGAGATAAGACCGATGAACACTAAGCCCCGTAAACTCAGAAATCGTGTGACCAAGTGGCTGCTCCGGCCAATCGGCGCGTCCCAAAAACGTGTACGTTTGTATATAGATTGTAAAAAGCTTGAACCAATTAACCTGTAGTGCTGCGCTTCCATAATCCCATCGAAGGCACGCGCAGCGCACGGTTGAACTTACTCGACGAGTTCTCGAAGGCGATGATGACGGTCAACTCCGCCAGCGCGTCGTCGTCGAAATGAATCCGCAACCTGGCAAATCGCTCGTCGGTGAAATCGCGTCCCGTGATTGTCATTGCGTCGGAATACTCCAGTGCGGTGCGTTCCCGCTCGTCAGACAGCGCGCCCTTCGCATAATCATTCAACGTCAGAATCTTCTCTTCGGCGATTTCAAGCTCGCGACGCGCCGGTTGCGCAGCGCTTGCAGCTTCCCGTCGATCAGCTTCGAAGCATCGATTCCGCTCCACATCGCCCGAACACCGGCA
>JBBROU010000064.1:0-30225 GCA_038229055.1 Bryobacterales bacterium
ATTGGTGCGGCCGCCGCGGCCCCACACGCGAACCAGATCGAAAGGCTGATCTTTCGTGTAGATGTAGGGCTCGACCTTGCGATCCAGTTCGAACTGCGGCGGATGCTCGCCGCGTTCGACGCGCTCGCGCCATTCCCATGGTTTGACGTGCGTCCAAAATTTGGAGCGCGCGAACTTCTGCCCGGCATCGAGCACCAGGACGTTGATACCGCGCCGCGCCAGATTCCAGGCGACCATCCCTCCGGCAGCTCCACTGCCAACAATCACGACGTCATGAACTTCGGAAGACGAAATGGTCTGCACGGGCTACAATTATATATCTTGATAGCGGTTCCAGACTTAAAGGCCGCGCTGCGTCAATACTGGGGGTACGACGCCTTCCGGCCGCTGCAGGAACGCATCGTACAGAGCCTGATGCAGGGCAAAGACGTCGCCGTGGTGATGCCCACGGGCGGCGGGAAATCGCTGTGCTACCAGTTGCCCGCGCTGGTATCCGGCAAGACCGTCATCGTAATTTCACCGTTGATTTCTCTGATGCAGGATCAAGCCGCGCAGCTCGCGCAAATGGGCATACCGGCGGCGGTGATCAATAGCAGTCAAAGTTCGGGCGACCAGCAGCAGGTGATGCGCGGTGCGATCAAAGGCGCGTATCGATTGCTGTACCTGTCCCCGGAAAGGCTGGCGCGGGCGGATACAGTTGCGTGGCTGCACAAGGTGCCCATCGCGTTCTTTGCTATCGATGAAGCGCACTGCATCTCCGAATGGGGGCACGAATTCCGCCCGGAATACCGGCAATTGAGCCGCCTGCGCGAACACTTTCCCACGCAGCCCATCGCGGCATTCACGGCCAGCGCAACCAAGCGGGTGCGTCATGACATTTTGGATCAGCTCCACATGCGCGAGCCGGACAAATATATAGCCAGCTTCCACCGTCCAAACCTGCGCTATCTGGTGAAGTCGTGCGAACCGAAATCGCAGGAGAAGCTGCTGATATCGGCGGTGCGGTCTTATCCCGGAAGCAACATCATCATCTACGCGCCCACTATCGCGCGTGTGGAGGAGACGGTCGACACGCTAGGTGAGCACGGCATTGCGGCGATCGCTTATCACGGGCAGATGGACGGATCGATGCGGCAGCAGAACCAGGAACGCTGGATGGCGGATGAGGTTCGCGTGCTGGTCGGAACGATCGCATTCGGGCTCGGCATCAACAAGGCGGCGGTGCGCGCGGTGATTCACTTGTCGCTGCCGAAATCGATCGAACAGTATTATCAGGAGGCCGGGCGCGCGGGGCGTGACGGGTTACAAGCCGATTGCGCGCTGCTGTGGCAGAATCGCGACGCGGGGCTGTTGGCTTATTTCATCGAAAAGCTGACCGATTCGAACGAGCGCGAGCGGGCATGGCAGCGGTATCACGCAATTCGGCGTTTTGCGGAAGGCGATCAGTGCCGCCACCGTCAGATCTGTCTGCATTTCGGAGAGACGCCGAAGTGGGAAGCGTGCGGGATGTGCGACGTCTGCGCGGCTGTTCCAGATTGGATGACGGGCAAGCGCGTCAAAGCCGCAGCGGCTTCCGCGAAGGCTCCAGCGGCGCCGAACAAGCCAGTGGCGGCCGCGAAGAAGAGCGCGCCCCTTCAAGGAGTGAACGCGGAACTGATGGAGTTGCTGCGCGAATGGCGGCGCGAAGCAGCGCGCCGAACGGCAATGCCGGCTTACATCGTGTTGACCGACGCCTCGCTCGAAGACATCTGCAGCCGGCGGCCCGCGACGGTCGACGATCTGCTTGGGATCACGGGGATCGGCATGAAAAAAGCCGAGTTGTACGGTCACGAAATTCTCGGGGTGCTGCGCGCGTTCGACAGCGGCTCGCGTGCGGCGGCAGTCACGACGGAAGTGCGATCATCGCCCGCCGTCGAAACAATCCAGTTGCTGGAGCAGGGGCGCACATTTGCCGAAATCGCCCAGATCCGAAACCGGCAGTTCGGCACGGTCGTGAATCTGGTGGCGGATCTGGTGGAAAAGAAGCAGCTCGAATACCGCGAGGAGTGGGTGCGGGCGGAATATCGCGATCAGATCGAAGCCGCGGCGGCGCGGCTCGGTATCCAGTGGCTGAAGCCGATCAAAGAGGCAGTACCGCCGGAAGTGACGTTCGAGGAAGTGCGGTTGATCGTTGCGAAGCTGCGCGCGAAAGCGGCGTAAAGATCAACGGAAAGTTGCGAGCCGAAGATCGGGAATATCGGCGAAATCGGCTTTGTTGAGCGTCCAAAGCTGCGCTTCGTGTACAAGCGCAGTGGACGCAATGGCCAGATCGATCTCGCGCCCCCGCCCGCGTTTCACCGAGCGGTACAGTTGCGCGCTCAATGCGGCTTCCCTCGCGCCAAAGACAATGGCTGCTTCCGCGGGAAACAACGCTTCCTGCACGCTAAGCTCAGCCGGCTGCCTGGGCCCCCTGAGCCATTCGTACAGGACTAAGGCGGGGAGAAGGAATCTTTCACCGCGGTCGATAGCGATTCGCAGCAGCGGCGCCGATCGCTGGGTCCCGGTCAGCGAGTCGATCAGGGCGGAGGTGTCGATTACGATCACGATTTTTCTTTCAAACGGGTTCGCCGCCCGCCGCTTCGCCGTGCTTCTCTTATATCGGCAATTTCCCCGTCTACTTCCGCTGCGGGACGTACGGGAACGTTGGGAAGCATTTCGTCGATGACCTGCAGCATTCGCGCGCGCTCGCGTTCGCTCAACCGGCCGATGCGCTCGTAAAATTCGGCGATGGCTTCTCGGATTACCTCGCTCTTAGGAAGTTGCAGCCGGTCGGAAGCGTCTTGCAAGCGATTTAAAGCTAAATCATCCAGTGTGAAGGTTACTTTGGTCGTGATCGCCATACTGATGCCATACTACCATACCGAAGAATGTCCTACAACTTCGATATCAGGGTGATCGAATCGCCCTCGCGGATGGTTCCGGCCCTCACGACATTGGCGTAAACTCCGGCTTGGGCTTGGTGGCCCTGTGCCACCGCTTTGAGCACCTTGGGATTCTGCTGGCCGGTGCGCGGGTCCAGGTTGATCATCATGCAGCGCCCGTCTCGTTTCGTCACGCTGAGGAGCACCTCGTCGCCGATCTGCAACAAATAGCGCGTCCAGGCTTCCTCGTCGAAGGCGCGGCCAGAGACTGGTTCCAGATAGATATTCGCCCGGAATTGCCTCGGATCGATCGGCGACGCCGCCTCTTCCGCGAGCGCCCGAACGCTAGCCAAACTGAAAAGCGAAATGTGCTGGCAGTCGAAGATACCGCGCGCACTTCTAAGCAGAAATACAGGGCCGCCTGACTGGCTCGCGAGTTCCTGGCAAAGCGCGGAATCGCTCACTTGGCGCGTGAGGCCGTCGAGTGCCCGCACTGTGACCGCCGGTTCCGGCTTCTCGGGCGTCGGCATTTGTTCGAAGGCCGGACGGTACAAAAGCATCTGAGCGGACTCGCGGGCTGTCATCCACGGGAAGCTATTGCGGGAAGCCTGATCGGTCCGAACGAAGGAGTATTGCCGATCGCCTAGAATGCCATCCGATCCCACGTGAACATCATCAGCGCGGAGTCCGGCCATCGACTTGACCGGGTAAATAAACAGTTCTGCGACAGAGGCGATGGTCTCGGACATATGCGCAAGTGTAACAACGCCGACCGATTACCTTGGGCGATTCTTTGAAATTTCAGAAATCTGCAATATAGTCATCGCTACAGGGTGACGGTGATAAGGTCAAATGAATTCAATTTCCCGAAATCCTTGGAGATTCGACGGTGAACACGGGCGGCAAGGCCGGACTATTGTGGTGGCTACTAACCACCCCCGCGTTTGCTCAATCCGCCAGTCTGGGCCTGCTGGAAGTGCGGCTCGCCACGCCTCTAACCAGTTACGATTCAGCGCGGCAGACGGAATTCCGGTCTGTCGCCATCGCGCCATTTCGAGACGGCGAGCGGATCTGGATTCCCGCGGGGACGGCGGTGTTCGGAACAGTCCGCCACTCAACCAGAGTCGGCATCGGGATCGCCCACGAGCGGGCCAGCCTGGACCTCGACTTCACCCGCTATGAATTGCCGGACGGACGCAGCTTTCCGATAACCGCCACACTGGTTGAAATTGAAAACGCCCGAGAAGCGGTAACCAGTTCCGGGCAAATCAAGGGAATTCTCGCCGCCGCCAACCCCCAAAGTCTCCTTGGCGGAATTTGGCATCGCCCGCGCATGTCGCTGTTCCAACACTCGATCATCGGGTTAACAGGCCTTTCCGGCCGAATCTGGAGCGGGTATTCAATGGGCCCTCTAGGCGCCGGTGTGCTCTTCACGGTTCGCTGCCTTTTGTTCCAAATGCCCGAGCCCGAGATTCAGTTGCCGTCCGGAACGGAGATGCGGGTGCGGGTGACCCACATCCCTGCAGACGCTCCGTCGTTTGAGTTAGAGCAGCAGGCCAACTTATCAGATGATTTGGCGGAATGGCTGCGCGCGCAGCCCTTCGTAGTCACGACGAAAGCGGGCAAGGACACCGCGGATATGATCAACGTTGCTTTTCTGGGTTCGCGCGAACAGTTAAAGGCGGCATTTGAGGCGTCCGGCTGGTTCGAAGCTTCTCCGCGCACGGCCCGGTCCGTTTCGCAGATGTACACGGCTTACAGTCGCCAAGCCGGATACGGGGTGGCCCCCACCTCAAGGCTGAGCTATCAAGGCGCCGACGCCGATCTAATTTTCGAGAAATCTTTCAACACAATTACCAAGAGGCACCACGTGCGCATCTGGCGCGTCGAGCAAAACGGCTCCGAGCTGTGGCTGGGAGCGGCGACGCGGGACATCGGAATCGCCTTTCGAGTCAGCGAGATGAAGTTCACTCACAAGATCGATTCCCAGATCGATGTGGAGAGAAGCAAAATCGTGAACGATATTGCCTTCGCCGGATGCGCCGACCCGGCCGGGTATGTCGACCGGCCCCATGCCGCGCGTCCCGAAAGCAATATGAATTACACTGAGACCGATGGCCGTCTGGCTGTGATTCCGCTTCGGGCTTCTGCCGGATTGCGAGAGCCGGATAAGGCTCGGAAACCCAAACCTCCACTTCCTATGTTGCTTCAAATCGCCAGGCGAATCGTTCTTGAAGGCCGGCAATATATGCTGCGCGAAAATCCTTATTACTGGGCGTACCGTGCGGTAGCGTGGAGGCGCCAAGACTCCAGAGATCGCCAGCTCGTTGCGCATGACTAGGACGCTCTCGCTGGCAGCCTTGGCGCTGGCCGGCTTCGGACTGCTGGGCAGCGACGATTCCATACCCCGCCCGACGACCGAAAAAATAATCGCGACGATGGTGGAACGGGATCGGGAGCGAGCTTCTAAATTGCGCGCGTACACGTCGGTGCGGCATTACTCGCTGGAGAGCGGCAGATTGAAGACGCGCGCGGAAATGACGGTAAAAGCGACATACCGCTTCCCGCATGAAAAGCATCTCGACGTGATCCAAGAATCAGGGCCCGGAGTGATCCGCAAGAAGGTGTTCCATCGAATGCTGGAATCCGAGCTCGAATCGGGCCGTGACGGTGCGCGCGAGCTGGTTCAGATTTCGCCTCGCAATTACACCTTTAAACTGATTGAAGCCGGGCAAGCGGAAGGACGCAAAAGCTTCATTCTGGATGCCCAGCCGAAGACGAAGAATCCGATGCTGTTCCGGGGGCGTGTCTGGGTAGACGCGGAAGATTACGCTGTCACGCGAATCGAAGGGCAGCCGGCGCAGAGTCCTTCGTTCTGGATCCGCAAGACCACCTTCGTTCACCGCTACGGCAAATTCGGGCCGTTCTGGCTGGCGATCTCGAATATCTCCGACACCGATGTCCGCATTTTCGGACGCACCGAAGTGCGCATCGAATATTTCGACTACCAGATTAATCCGGAGAAGAATTAGCTGACGTCTTCGGCGGGTGTGCCGGCGACCATTTGCTGAGCAACGATAAGCTCCCGCGCGGCGGGGCGCAGCGAGGGCAGCCGCAAACCGAACACCGCGGCTCCGGCCACGCAAACAATTGCGCCGGCAGCGATGGTAGCCGGCGCGCCCAGCCGTTCCGCCATGAATCCGGCGAACATCGCTCCGAACGGCGCCATGCCCATAAACATCATCGAATAGACGGCCATCACGCGGCCGCGGATGTGGTCGGGCGTCATGCTTTGGATCAGCGTGTTAGAAGCGCCCATCTGGATCATCATCGAGAACCCGACGATGAAGAGAAACGCCGCGGCGAGCCAAATACGAGTGGTGAAAGCGAAAATCGCAAGGCTGATACCGAAAACCGCGGTTGCCATGGTAACCCACCGCCCGAGCCCGGTGACGTCGCGCCGCGTGGCTAACAGCAGGGCCGCCACCAGGGCACCGGCGCCCGACACGCCCATTAAGATGCCGAGGCCTCGGACCCCTTCATGCAAAATGTGATCGGCGAATATCGGCATCAGAACCGCGTAAGGCATCCCCGCGAAACTGACCAGCCCCAGCAAGAAAAGAATGGCGCGGATCGGTTTGGTAACAGTCACGAACCGAAAGCCTTCGAGGATCTGGATCCATGCCGAGGCGCGCTGCGCGATCGGGGGGTGGACGGATATGCGCATCGCCAGCAGCCCACCGATCACGGCGACGTAGCTAATGGCGTTCGCGAAAAAGCACCAGCCTTCGCCAATGACCGCGACCAGGAGACCCGCGATAGCGGGACCGACGATGCGGGCTCCATTGAACATGGATGAGTTCAGTGCAATCGCGTTGATGAGATCTTCACGGCCTACCATGTCGACCAGAAAGGCTTGACGCGCCGGAATGTCGAAGGCGTTGACCACGCCGAGCAGCGCCGAGAGCACGAAGATCTGCCAGACCTGCACACTGCCATTCAGCGTTACCCACGCCAGCAGCGACGCGAGCAGCATGGAAACCGATTGCGTGGCGATGATGATGTGCTTACGGCTGCGGCGGTCCACCACGAGTCCGCCGATCGGGGACATCAGGAAGACCGGAATTTGGCTGGAAAATCCGACTAAGCCCAGTAGAGCCGACGAGCCGGTGAGGCGGTACACCAGCCATGATTGAGCCACCGATTGCATCCACGTGCCGATCAACGAGATGAGCTGACCCGCGAAGAATAACCGAAAATTGCGATGCCGCAATGCGCGAAAACCGCCCGCCACTCTGGCGCGAAATCGGGCGCCGGATGGTCGCGGCTCAGGCATCACCGGCTCAAGTTCGCCATCAGCTTTTCCACGTGCTTGGCGAGCACATCGCACTCCAGATTTACGCGGCTGCCGGGGCGGTGCGTCCCTAGTGTGGTGTGACGATACGTGTGGGGAATGATGGTCGCCGCCAAAACGCGCTCTTCGATGCGAGCAATCGTGAGACTGATGCCGTCAATTGAGATGGAGCCTTTGTAGACCAAGTAGCGATCCAGCGCTTCAGGGACGCGGATGCGCAACCACCAGTTGTCGTCACCGAGAAGATCGAGCGAAAGAAACTCTCCGGTGCCGTCCACATGCCCTTGTACAATATGGCCGCTCAGACGGCTAGTGGGAAGCAGCGGCCGCTCCAGGTTCACGCGCGATCCGGGGCCGAGATCGCCGAGATTGCTGCGCTCCAGAGTCTCCGGCGCCAGATCGGCTGAAAATGTGCCCGCGGTGAGCGCAACGGCGGTCAGGCAGACGCCGTTCACCGCAATGCTGCCGCCGGGTTGCAGGTCCGAGAGCACGGTCGCGCAATTGACGACCAGATGTGAGCCTGCTTGCGCCACGGTGCCGAGTTCTTCGATGATTCCGGTAAACATCAGAAATCCTTTTCAATCCAGCCTTCCACTGCAAATTCGTTTGGCGCGATGGCGTGCAGCAGAAGGTCGCGGATTTGGATGGCGTCGCTGCGCCGCCGGCGTCCGGCGCCACCGGCCATCGGCAGCGATTGCAAACCGCCGAGAATCTTGGGCGCGTAGTAGAAGTAAATTTTATCGGCGATCTGCGTTTCGAGAACGGCCCAGTTGACCTTGCTTCCGGCTTCCACCACTAGCGAGAGATATTTCTGGTCAGCAAGCCAAAGGACGGCGCTGCGCAGATCGGCGCGCCCGCCCGGCCCATCGAACTGCAAGACCTTGATGCCGCGCTCGGTCATTGCGCGGCGCCGCTCGGCGGATGCGGCCGACGTGGTGATAACGACCAGATCGTCCGCGAAGCTCTTCACCATCTTGGAGCCGATCGGTAACCGAAGCTGCGAATCGACGACCATGCGGAGAAGCGGGCGGCTGCGCGGCAGATTCGTGCGATCGGTCAACAGGCAATCGTCCGCGAGCACGGTCCCGATACCGGTTAGAATCGCATCCGATTCATGGCGAAGCTGCTGCACATGCGCGCGCGCGACGGGGCTCGTGATCCACCCGCGATTGTCGTCGGGCGCGGCAATCTTTCCGTCGAGCGTCAGTGCCGTCTTTAGCGTGACCAGCGGACGCGCGGTGCGCATGAAGTGCGCGAAAGATTCGTTGAGGCGCTGGGCGTCGGCCTGAAAATCTGCCGCGAGCTCGACTTCAATGCCGGCCGCCCGCAGCTTGCGGAAGCCATCGCCCGATACCACCGGATTGGGATCCTCGATCGCGGCGACAATGCGATGAACACCGGCCGCGATAAGAGCGTCGGCGCATGGACCGGTCCGGCCCTGATGCGAGCATGGCTCGAGCGTGACGTATAGAGTTGCGTCGCGCGCACGTGCCCCAGCTTGTTCCAGCGCGAGGATCTCTGCGTGCTTTACACCGGCGAACGTATGGAATCCGCGCCCCACCACTTCGCCGTCGTTCACAAGCACCGCGCCGACCAGCGGGTTGGGGCTGGCTTGCGCGCGGCCTTGCCTGGCCAGCTCGAAAGCCTCGCGCATGAAGTCGGCGGGCATCATTCGAAAAGCGATGCGATGAAAGTTTCCGCGTCAAAAGGCAGCAGATCGCCGGCTTGCTCACCGACCCCGATATAGCGGATGGGAAGTTGTAGCTCGCGCGCGATCGCGACCACCACGCCGCCCTTCGCGGTGCCGTCCAGCTTGGTGAGAACGATGCCGGTGACGCCGGAACTTTCGGTGAATTTGCGCGCCTGCTCCAAGCCGTTCTGGCCGGTGGTGGCGTCGAGCACCAGCAGCACTTCGTGCGGCGCATGGGGAATCACCCGCGATGCGGTGCGCCGCATCTTTTCCAGCTCGGCCATGAGATTCGCCTTCGTTTGCAGACGGCCCGCGGTATCGACAATGACGTAATCCACCTTGCGCGCGCGGGCGGCATGCAATGCGTCGAACAGGACCGCACTCGGGTCCGAACCGGGCTGCTGGCGAATCACTTCGGCCCCCGTGCGCTCGCCCCAAATCTCAAGCTGTTCGATGGCGGCGGCGCGAAACGTATCGGCGGCGCACATCAACACCGTTCGGCCTTCACTCTGAAAGCGGCTGGCCAGCTTCCCAATCGTGGTGGTCTTCCCCGCCCCGTTGACGCCTACGACCATCACCACCGCGGGCGGCTCGGAGACATGCGGCATGGGGCGCTGTGCGCTCTCTAAAATTTGCAGGAGTTGCTCGCGAATCAACGAGCGAAGCTCGAAGGCGTCACCGATGAGCTTACGATCCACGCGTTCGCGAATACGGTCCAGAATTTCGTTCGTCGTGCTAACGCCGATATCCGCGGAGATGAGCGTGTATTCAAGCTCATCGAGAAGATCGGCATCGATCTCTTTCCTGCCGGAGAGCGCGTCTTCGAGGCGCGTGACCAATCCCGCGCGCGTCTTCTGAACACCGCTCTTTAACTTGTCAAGGAGTGTTGGCTCCTGCTCTACCGAGCCAAACAGCGTCTGAATCATCCGACACTATTTTAGCGCGGCGATGTACAGGACCTGGGTCTATTTGTGCGGCAGATCGCCAGTCGGCTTTCCCTGGGTGATCTCGTTGTAGGTGTCTTTGAGCTGATCCTGCATGAAATCGCCAACCCAGTTCTTGTCCGCATCAGGCAGCTTCACCGACTTCATGTCCTCGAGCTTCTTGCCGCTCTTGATGGCATCGGCAACGGTTTGGTGCAGATCGGTCATGAACTTTGCCTCGCCCGTGATAATCTCCGGGCCGCCGGGCTCGCCATGTCCCGGGAGCACATGGAGCGGATTCAGCTTCAGCGCCGCGCGCGCGACGTTCGGCCAGTTCCCGATGTTGCCGTCCGCGGTGTAGTTGTAAGGCCCGTTCACGACCGCGTCACCGGTGCAGAGCACGCGCTCTTTCGGCAGGAAGACGAAGCCATCGCCGCGCGTATGCGCCCATCCGAGAAAGCGGAACTGCACCTCGCGCGTGCTGTCTTTCAAGACGAAAAGATTCTTGTCGAAAGTCTGCTTCGGCGGTTCGGCGGTATCGCGATGCAGGTCGCCCACATCCTTGCGCTCCTTTGCAGTGGTCAGCCAGCGCGCCGGCTCGTACCTTTTCATCTCCTCGGCGACGCCTTTGTAAGCCAGCGTTGTGGCACCCGCTTCGGTCCAGACCGCGTTGCCGTAGGCGTGATCGCCGTGATGGTGAGTATCGAAGACATACTTAATAGGCTTGGTGGATAGCTTCTTGGCCTCTTCCATCATGAGCCGCGCGCCGCTCGGAAAATTCGCGTCCACCACAATCAAGTAGTCTTTCATCTCGATCACGATGTTGTTGCAGTGCCCTTGGTTCTTCAGGTCGCCCTCGTGAAACCAAACTCCGGGCACGATTTGGGTGATGGCGTTCGGAACCGCCTGACTGCGTGTAGCGAAAAATGCCATCAGTCCCAAACCCGCGAAAACCGTTGCAATCCAAAAACGCGTTATCTTCACCATCACCTCCGCGAACTCCACAGTCTATAACAGGCGGCAAGGGTTAGCGCAAGCAAATGCTAAAATGAAGATTCTTAACACTATGGTGGTGGAGGCAATCGGATGGCGGTAAAACCGCGTCGAGCGGCAGTAGCGGTAAACGTTGGCGGCGTCCTGGTCGGTGGAAATCACCCGATCGTGGTGCAGTCGATGACCAACACGGATACGGCCGACGTCACGGGGACGGTGAATCAGGTGATGGCCCTGGCTCAGGCCGGCTCGGAGCTGGTGCGCGTAACCGTGAACACCGAGGCGGCCGCCGAGGCGGTGCCGAAAATCGTCAGCACGCTGAGCATGTTTGGCGTGCGGGTGCCGATTGTCGGGGACTTCCACTACAACGGCCATCTGCTGCTGAAGAAGTATCCCGCGTGCGCACGGGCGCTGGCGAAATATCGAATCAATCCCGGCAACGTAAACATCGGCAAGAAGCATGACGACAATTTCCGCACCATGATCGAAGCCGCGGTCGAGTATGACCGTCCTGTGCGCATTGGCGTGAACTGGGGGTCGCTCGACGCGCAACTGCTCACGCGCATGATGGACCAGAACAGCCGCTTGCCCGAGCCGAGGGACGCGCGCGAAGTCACCATCGACGCGATTGTCGTCAGCGCGCTCGAATCCGCCGCCGCGGCCGAGCATCATGGGCTATCGCGCGATCGGATTATTTTAAGCGCGAAAGTGAGCGGCGTGCAGGACCTGATCGACGTGTATCGTCAGCTTGCCGCGAAGTGCGATTACGCGCTGCATCTGGGGTTGACCGAAGCGGGCCTGGGTGCAAAGGGAATCGTCGCGACAACGGCGGCGCTTTCGGTTCTGCTGCAGGAAGGAATTGGCGATACGATCCGCGCGTCGCTGACCCCGCTGCCGAACGGCGATCGCACTGAAGAAGTGATCGTCAGCCAGCAGATCTTGCAATCGCTCGGCATCCGCAGTTTCACTCCTCAGGTAACGGCGTGCCCCGGATGCGGGCGCACGACGAGCACCTTCTTCCAGGACATGGCGGACCAGATCCAGAACTATCTGCGCGATCAAATGCCCGTTTGGAAAGACCGGCATGCGGGCGTCGAGAGCATGAAGGTCGCGGTGATGGGATGCATCGTGAACGGTCCGGGCGAGTCGAAGCACGCGAATCTGGGCATTTCGCTGCCGGGCACCTTCGAGGAACCGGTGGCTCCGGTGTATGTGGACGGGCGGCTGGTCAAGACGCTGCGCGGCGACCACATCGTCGCGGAGTTTATCGCGATGCTGGATAGCTACGTAGAGAGTCACTATGCGGCCGTGGAGACCGAGACGGGGGTGGTCTGAGAATCTTTTGGAACTTCGGCTAGTTCCCTTGTATCTACAACAAGGAGGGGTTTTCTCATCTTTATGGCTACTGTGAATTTGGCGGAACGCGAAACAGCGGTTAGTGGGGCAAATGGCGCATCCTCGCCCAATCTGGTTCAAGGGCCGTATCGTATCTTCAACCGGATTGTGGACTGGATCACGAACGAGCGGATGGAGTTGATCAACATCACCGATCGTATTAACGAGATTGTTCGCAAGAGCGGAGTCAGGGAAGGAATCGTCCACCTGCAATCGCTGCACACCACCGCCTCGGTATTCATCAACGAGTGGCAGGATGCGCTGGTCCACGACACGAAAACGTTTTTGAACCAGACGGTTTCGGGTGAATTCAATTGGCGCCATAACGATCCGAAGTATTCCGATTGCGAGCGGCAGAACGGCGATTCGCACATGCGCGGTATGATGATGGGGCCGACGCTTTGCTTGCAGGTGCGCAATTCGGCGGTGTTGTTGGGCACGTGGCAGAGCATCATTCTGGCCGAGTTCGATGGGCCGAGGAGCCGGTCCATGTCCGTGCAAGTATCGGGAATATAAACCAAACGATGGCGCGTTACTTCAATCTCGACGAAGCACGCCGCCACATTCCAACGCTCGAACGCACAATCTCGGAAGCCGTGGCATCGAAGGGCGTCTACGAGAAAACCGAGCAGTTTCAGCAGGCGCTCGCGCAGCGAATCATGCTGATGGGCGGAATTCTAGTGGACGTAGAACTGGTGGAGCGCAACAAATCTCTGCGCGAAAAAAGCGGCGAGCGGTTGAAGTCGGCGGTGGAAGAAATTCAGGAAATCGGCTGCATCATCAAAGATCTGGACAGCGGTCTGGTCGATTTCCCGACTCTTCTATCGGGCGAGGAAGTTTACTTATGCTGGCGCATGGGCGAAACCGATATCCACTTCTGGCATTCGGTGCATGAAGGATTCGCGGGGCGGAAGGAAATCGACGCAAGCTTCGTGGCGAATCACCAGGGCCGTGAACCGAATTAACGGGTAAGCGATAATATCGGGCACATGAAAGGCGCCCTCTGTCTCGCTTTCGCATTCGGTTTACAAGCTCAAACCACAATCCCTACGATCGCGGCAAAAACTGCCACGATGCACAAACTTGCCGGTTATTTCCCGCTCTACTGGGATGACAAAGCCGGGCGGCTGTGGCTCGAAATCGATAAGTTCCAGACGGAATTCCTTTATGTGGATTCCCTGCCCGCGGGCGTCGGTTCGAACGACATCGGCTTAGATCGCGGCCAGATCGGAGGCTCGCGCATCGTGCGTTTCGAACGCAGCGGCCCGCGCATTCTGTTGGTTGAGCCGAACTACCGATTTCGCGCGACAGGCGGAGGTGCGGAAGAGAAGCGCGCGGTTGAGGAAAGCTTCGCCGAGTCGGTGCTGTGGGGCTTCGATTCGCAAGCCGAAGATGGCGATCGAGTCCTGGTTGATGCCACGCCCTTCTTCCTGCGCGACGCGCATCACGTTCCACAGTCGATCCTGGAGGCGCGGCCGATCGGTGGCGGCGCTCAGGGAAACAATTCCGCCGCTCCGGCCTTTCACATGGATGCGACGCGGTGTGCTTTGTATCTGCCTCGGACCAAAAATTTTCCGAAGAATACGGAAGTCGAAGCCACGCTCACGTTCACTTCGGACAATCCTTCCGGGTTCATCGTCGACGTGACGCCCTCGCCGGAAGCGGTGACCGTGCGCGAACATCACTCGTTTGTCGAACTGCCCGACGCGGGTTACAAGCCGCGCGCCTACGATACGAGGGCTGGCTTTTTCGGCATCAGCTACGCGGATTACTCCGCGCCTCTCGGCGAGTCGCTTACCAAACGCCTGATCGCGCGGCATCGCCTGCAGAAGAAGAATTCCCAAGCCGCACTCAGCGAAGCCGTGCAGCCGATCGTTTACTATGTCGACCGCGGCGCGCCGGAACCGATCCGCTCGGCGCTGCTCGAAGGCGCGAGCTGGTGGAACCAGGCATTCGAATCGGCGGGATACAAGAACGCATTCCGCGTTGAGCTGCTGCCCGCGGACGCCGACCCGATGGATTTGCGCTACAACCTGATCCAGTGGGTTCACCGTCACACTCGCGGGTGGTCTTATGGCGAAGCCGTTACCGACCCGCGCACGGGCGAGATCATCAAGGGTCAAGTGACTCTGGGGTCGCTGCGTGGCCGCCAGGATTACATGATTATGGAAGGCCTTCTCGCACCGTACGAGTCGGGCAAGCTGGCGCCGCCGGACATGCAGCGGGCCGTGCTGGCGCGATTGCGGCAACTGGCGGCCCATGAGGTGGGACACACGCTGGGCCTCGAGCATAACTTTGCTTCCAGCGTGAAGAACCGCGCGAGCGTGATGGATTATCCTCCGCCGGTCACGACGCTCAACTCAGCCGGAATACCGGACGTTTCCAGCGCCTATGCCACGGGCATTGGCGATTGGGACAAGATCGCGATTCAATACGGCTACCAAGATTTCGCGCCCGGTCTAGACGAGAAAAAACAGCTCGATGCGCTGATGCGCCGCGCGACGGCGGACGGTTTCTTATTCATTTCGGATGCCGACGCACGCCCCGGGGGCAGCGCCCATCCGCAGGCGCATCTGTGGGACAGCGGGTCGGATGCGGCTACGGAACTCAATCGCATTCTGGATGTGCGCGCGCACGCGCTGCGGCGTTTTTCGATGAATAACATTCGCGAAGGCGAGCCCATGAGCCATTTGGAAGACGTGCTCGTACCGATTTATCTGTTTCACCGGTACCAGACCGAAGCGGCGGCGAAGGTGCTGGGCGGGCTGTTCTACACCTATGCGTTGCGCGGCGATGGGCAGCGCGTAACCGAACCCGTTCCAGGCGAGGAGCAACGGCGCGCGCTTGCTGCTTTACTGCGGACGCTCGGCCCGGAGACACTCACACTTCCCGCGAGCGTTGTAAAACTGATTCCGCCCAGCGCCAATGGCTATCCCCGGACGCGCGAAGATTTCCGCGAGCGCACGGGCCTCACGTTCGACCCGATCGGTGCTGCGGAATCGGCGGCAAACCTGACTGCTGGTTTGATTCTGAATCCGCAACGCGCCGCGCGCCTGGTGCAGCATCACGCCGAGGACACCACCGCGCCTAGCCTCGATGAGGTGATCGAGAAAACCCTGCAATTCACGTGGCATGCCGCGCCCGCCGCGGGTCTCGCGGCTCAAGTGCAGCGGGCAACCAGCTCGGTGGTGTTATTCCACTTGATGGACCTGGCCGCCAACGAAAACGCGCCTGCCCAAGTGAGGGCTACAGCGTTCGGGAAACTTGCCGAGTTGCGCGAATGGCTTTCTTCCGCGCCCGCTAACGACTCCGCACTGAAAGCGTTCTACACATTCTCCGCCGCGCAGATCAAACGCTTCGAGGCGAACCCGAAGGAAATCGGCATCCCTCATCCGCCGCTCGCGCCTCCGGGACAGCCAATCGGCGACGACGATTTCGGCTTCGCTCCATTCTGAATTCGCAAGGTCGTCCCGCACCGGTTTGCTAGACTTTCCCCATATGGACCGGGATGCGGCCCTCGCCATTCTGCATGAATTCACACAGTCTGAAAGCCTTCGCAGGCATGCGTTGCAGGTCGAAGCCTGCGTGACCGCTTATGCGCGAAAATTCAACGAAGACGAGCAGGCGTGGTCGGTAACGGCCCTTCTGCACGACTTCGATTACGAGATGCACCCCAAAGCGCCCGACCATCCCATGAAAGGCGAGCCCATCCTCGAAATGCGCGGCGTATCGCCTGAAATTCGGCGCGCGATTCTTTCACACGCGAACTACAGCGGTGTATCGCGTGATTCGCTACTCGAAAAGAGTCTGTTCGCGTGCGATGAGCTCTCCGGTTTCATCTCCGCCGTCGCGCTGGTGAAACCATCGAAGAGCGTCGCCGAAGTGGACGCGCGGTCCATCCGAAAAAAGATGAAAGACAAAGCCTTCGCCCGTTCGGTAAGCCGCGAAGACATCGTGAACGGAGCTGCCGGTTTGAACGTGGAGTTCGATGAACACATCGCGTTCCGCATTGCGGCCATGCGCGAGCGAGCCGCCGAGTTGGGATTGGCGGGAGTTTCGTGAAGCTTCGCGGAATGGCACTCGGCCTGGCGATCACGGCGCTCGCGGCGAATCAGAAGCCCAGCCCCGCACCCCACGATAGAATCCAGAGAAAATTGCTTGTTATTTCCATCGATGGACTGGACGCCCGCTTCCTGAAGGACGCCGACCGCATGCACCTGAAGATTCCGGCATTGCGGCGCATGATCGCACAAGGGGCCATGGCCGATGGCGTTATCGGGGTGACGCCCACTCTCACATGGCCGTCATACGCCAGCTTGGTCACGGGTGTTCCTCCGGCTGTGCACGGGATCACGACCAACGGACCGCCGGACAAGCCGGGGCAGGGTTGGTGGTCCGTGGCATCTTTGAAAACCCAGACGCTTTGGCAGGCCGCCGCGGCTAAGCAGTTGAAGACAGCCCTTCTGTTCTGGCCTACCTCGGTCGGAGCGCGCGTCGATTTCGATTGCCCTGAATTCTGGGAGACGCATGACTCGCCCGAGATTTCCTTCGCGCCCATCGCCGATAAATGCACCAGCGGGCTGGTGGAACGCATCGCCAGCGTCTATCCATCGTTCACAAAATCGTTATGGACGGACCGGACCGGGATGGAGGCCGCAAGTTACCTGGAACAGTATGAGCAACCGGACCTCACGATGGTTCACATTGCCGACCTGGATGTCGAGCAGCGTGAAACCGGCGCTCTGAGCCTCTATTCACGCGACCTGCTCGAGAGCGACGACGAGTTGATCGGAAGCGCGCTGAAGACGCTGCCGCCGCATACGGTCGTTGCCATCATCTCCGATCACGGCTTCGAAACTGCCGACCACGTTGTCCGTCCGAAGGTGATGCTGAAGCAGGCGAAGGTGCGCGGCAGCGTTCAGGTGCGCTACGGCCTCATCGGCACTTCCGAGGCGAACGTAGCGGCATTGTTGCGTAAGGAGATCGGAAATAGGAAGAGCGGCATCTCGCGCGAGGTTCCGATGAGCGAAGTTCGGGCCTTCGCGCCGCAGCTGAAACAATGGACTGCGGCTTTCGACACGCTGCCGAATTACGTTGCTTCCGAAGAAGAAAGGGGCGCCGCGGTGGGCCTGGGCAGTCACAAAGGCGTGAATGACTTCTGGCCTACGCGGCCGGCTTATCGCGCGAGCTTTGTGTTGTGGGGCGAGGGCGTGAAGGCCGGGACGCGGTGGGGTGAAATCTCCATGCTCGACGTAGCCCCCACTCTCGCGGATGTTCTCCGCGTGAAATTGCCCGCCGCCAAAGGCATCTCCCATTGGAAATGAATCGTCAGGAGAAACCATGAAAGCAGCCGCTGTATACCCTGGGAAACGTTTTGTCGGCTTGGCCGATTTGGATGACCCCAAGCTAGTCTCACCGAACGACGTGAAGCTGCGCATTTTGCGTGTTGGAGTGTGCGGGACTGACCGCGAAATCTGCGCGTTCGAGTATGGGACTCCACCGGATGGCTCCGAGTTTTTGGTATTGGGCCATGAATCGCTCGGCGAAGTGCTGGAAGTGGGGCCGGGTGTAACGGACCTGAAGCCGGGCGACCTGGTTGTACCGATGGTGCGCCGCCCGTGTGCGCATCCGGAGTGCGTGGCGTGCCGTTCGGGCCGGCAGGACTTCTGCTATACGGGCGACTTCACGGAGCGCGGCATCAAGCAGCGGCACGGCTTCATGACCGAGCTGGTGGTGGACGATCGCCAATACATGAACCACGTGCCATCGGAATTGCGCGATGTGGCGATCTTGACCGAGCCGCTCACGATCGCGGAGAAGGCGCTGATCGAGGTTTTGCTCATTCAGCGGCGTCTGCCTTGGGGCTGCCCGGCGCCCGGGCAGGAAAGCCGGTATTGTCACAAAGCGGTTGTGCTGGGCGCGGGGCCGGTGGGCCTGCTCGGGGCCATGACGTTGATCAATGCTGGATTTCAAACGTGGGTATATTCGCGCGAGCGGGAGCCGAACGAGAGCGCGCGCATCGTCGCTGCCATCGGCGCAAGATACATTTCTTCGCAAGAGAAATCCGTCGATCAAATGGCCGCGGAAGTCGGGAATATCGATCTAGTCTATGAAGCTGTCGGAGCGTCTCAGTTCGCCTTCGATGTGCTGCGCGGTCTGGGCATCAACGGTTTATTTGTATTCACCGGCGTGCCCGTCCACAACGCTCCCGTCTCCATCGATACCAGCCTGATCATGCGCAACATGGTTCTGAAGAATCAGAACTTGCTGGGATCCGTCAATGCCGGACGCGATGCCTTCGAGGCTGCCATTCGCGATATTGGAAGCTTCAATCGAAAATGGCCCGACGCCGTTCGCTCTTTGATCACCGGGCGTTTCCCGCTGGACCAGTTCGAGAAGCCGATCGCAAGCCATGACGGTATCAAGAACGTGATTGAGATGGCTGCATGAGGGGACAAAGCGCCGAGCGCGATCGCTTGGAGGAAGCCGCGCGGCGTGAAAAAAACTGGAAACGGTGGGGTCCGTATTTAGCCGAACGGCAATGGGGCACGGTCCGCGAAGATTATTCAGCGACGGGTGAGGTTTGGGATTACTTTCCGCACGATCACGCACGAAGCCGTGTCTATCGGTGGGGCGAAGACGGCCTGCTGGGCATCTGCGATCGCCAAGGGCGGATGTGCTTCTCGCTGGCCCTTTGGAACGGGCAGGATCCCATTTTGAAAGAGCGGCTATACGGGTTGACCGGTCCCCAGGGCAATCACGGCGAAGATGTGAAAGAAGTTTATTTCTATCTCGATGCCACGCCGACAGGTTCGTATCTGAAAGGCCTCTACAAATATCCGCAGCGCGCTTTCCCCTACGATCTGCTGCGGCAGGAAAACGGGCGTCGCGGTAGACAGGATCTCGAATTCGAAATCTTGGATACCGGGATCTTCGATGAGGAACGTTATTTCGATGTGACCGCGGAGTACGCCAAAGCCGGTCCCGACGACATCCTGATTCGTCTGACGTTCGAAAATCGCGGTCCGGAAGAATGGGTTCTTCACGCGCTTCCGACGCTCTGGTTTCGCAACACCTGGTCATGGAACCGTACCGGCGAAGGGTACTGGCCGAAAGGGAATATCTGGCTTGAGGGCCCGTCCAGCGTGCTCGCCGAACACGCCTCACTCGGCCGATTCCGCCTTTCTTCAGAGACTGAAAGCGAGTTTCTGTTCACCGAGAATGAGACCAATACGGAGCGCCTATATGCCATGCCGAACGCATCGAAATACGTCAAGGACGCCTTCGATGCTTATCTGGTGCATAACAGGCACGATGCGGTGAATCCGGAGGCATTCGGAACGAAGGTTGCGGCCCACGCGCAACTCACAATTGCGGCCGGCGGGCGCGCGCAACTGCGCTTCCGCCTGAATAGCGATGGCGACAAAGCCGAGTTCGGCGAAGCTTTCGACAAGATTTTCGAGCAACGCATCGCCGAAGCGGACGACTTTTACAGCGGCATCGCGCCTCAGGCCGATCCGGAAAAAGCCATTGCTCGTCAGGCGTATGCGGGCCTGTTGTGGTCGCGCCAATTTTATTACTACAGCGTGGTCGATTGGCTGGCTGGCGACCCGGGGCACCCGCCTGCGCCGGAGAGCCGCTGGTACGGCCGAAATCACGATTGGCTTCACCTGTTCAACCGCGACATCATTTCGATGCCCGACGCTTGGGAATATCCCTGGTACGCGTCTTGGGACCTGGCGTTTCACATGATCGTATACGCCGAAGTGGATCCGTTCGCCGCCAAAGATCAGCTTGTGCTGCTTCTGCGCGAATGGTACATGCATCCGAACGGCCAGATTCCGGCGTACGAATTTGCGTTCTCGGATGTGAACCCGCCGGTGCATGCGTGGGCCTGCTGGCGCGTTTACAAGATCAGCGCGCCGCCGGGCAAACGGGATCGCGCATTCCTGACGCGCGTCTTCCAAAAGCTTTCACTGAACTTCACGTGGTGGATCAATCGCAAGGACGTCGCGGGTAAGCAGGTCTTTTCCGGCGGCTTTCTTGGGCTCGACAACATCGGCGTGTTCGACCGCTCTAAGCCGCTGCCCACCGGCGACGCGCTGGAGCAGGCCGACGGCACCGCGTGGATGGCATTCTTCTGCTCCACCATGCTCTCGATGGCGCTTGAGCTGGCCGAAGGCGATCCGGCTTATGAGGACATGGCATCGAAATATTTCGAGCACTTCGTCGCCATCGCGGACGCCATGAACTCGCTCGGAGGCACCGGGCTGTGGGACGAATTGGACGGCTTTTATTACGATCAACTGCAAGTAGACGGCACAAATATTCCGTTGCGGGTGCGCTCCATGGTCGGCTTAATCCCGCTTTTTGCGGTTGAAGTTTTGGAACAGGACTTGATTGAGAAATTGCCTGGGTTCCGCAAGCGCATGACCTGGTTCCTGGAGAATCGCACCGACCTCGGACGCCAAATCGCCTGGATGCCGACCGTAGGCGAGGGCGCTCATCGTCACAGCCTGCTAGCCATTCCATCACGCGAAAGATTGGAACGAGTGCTGCTCTGTCTGCTTGACGAGAATGAGTTTCTCTCACCCTTCGGAATCCGCTCGGTATCCAAAATCCATGACGGTCACCCGTTTGTGCTGCATGTCGATGGAGCCGAGCAGAAGGTCAATTATGAGCCTGGTGAATCGCAGACCGGCCTGTTCGGCGGCAACTCAAACTGGCGCGGGCCGATCTGGTTTCCGGTAAATTATCTGTTGATCGAAGCCTTGGAGCGATATCACCATTTCTACGGGGACGACCTCTGTGTGGAATGCCCAATCGGGTCGGGAAAAAGGATGAACCTCAAAGAAGTCGCTCACGAACTGAATTTAAGACTGGCGCGTCTCTTTCTGCCGGATCAGAACGGACGGAGCCCTTGGCAAGGCGAAACGGAACTGTTCGCGGAAAACCCGAACTGGCGGAAGCTCGTCTGGTTCTTCGAATACTTTCACGCCGACACAGGACGCGGCTGCGGCGCGAGTCATCAAACAGGGTGGACCGCGCTCATCGCGCGCTGTCTGCTCGACCTCGAGCAATAAGAAATGACGACCCAGAACACCGGGTCGGGCATGGACGAGGCCACCATGGCGAAGCTCTTCGACCCCTTCTTCACCACCAAATTCACCGGCCGCGGATTGTGATTGGCGGCGGTGCTCGGCATCGTGCGCGGGCACAAAGGCGCGATGAATTTGTACAGCACGCCGGGGAAAGGCTCCACGTTCAAAGTCCTACTTCCGGCCAGTTACGAGGCTCCGAGCAAAACGCGCATGCAGGAGTCTATGCAGTCCAAACACGCTTCGGCAACCGCACTGGTGGTGGATGATGAACAAGTGGTGCGCCGCACTACCAAGGCGTTGCTGGAGCGATCGGCTATACGGTAGTGCTTGCGGAGAACGACAAAGAAGGCGTGGACCTGTTCCGCGTTCTTGCCGACAAAATCTCCGTGGTGCTGCTCGATATGACCATGCCGGTGACGAGCGGCTACAACGAAGTGGAGGCGGTGCGCCGCTTTACAGGCAAAGGCTCGCCGGTTTCATCCAGAAGCCTTACAGTGCGGCGGCTTTGGCGGAACGAGTCCGCATGGTGATTGCGGAATCGCGATTACGAGCCGAACCGCTTCGACACTTCGGCCCAGTTGATAGTGTTCCACCATGCCGCCATGTAGTCCGGCCGCCGATTCTGATACTTCAGATAGTAGGCGTGCTCCCAAACGTCCATACCCATGACCGGATTTTTGCCTTCCATGATCGGGGTGTCCTGATTCGGTGTCGACATCACCTCGAGCTTGCCCGCGTTCTTCACCAGCCACGCCCAGCCTGAACCAAACCGCGTGGCGCCGGCGGCATTGAATTTCTCTTTCAGCGCATCAAGGCTGCCGAAGCTGCTGTCGATGGCCGAGGCCAGCGCGCCCGCGGGTTTTCCGCCGCCGCCCGGACCCATAATCAGCCAGAACATCGAGTGGTTCGCATGCCCGCCGCCGTTGTTGCGCACCGCGGTTCGTATGGCCTCAGGCACAGCGGCGCAGTTATTCGCCAGCAGCTCTTCGATCGATTTATTGGCCAGCTCAGGAGCCGATTCGAGCGCCTTATTCAAATTCGTAACGTAAGCGTTGTGATGCTTGCCATGATGAATTTCCATGGTCATCTTGTCGATGTGCGGCTCGAGCGCGTCAGGTGCGTAAGGTAGCGGTGGAAGTGCGAATGCCATAGTCTTGTCCTTTGAATACTGTCCTATCCTACATTCTTTCGAATGCGTCGGCGATGCGGAACATCCGCGTTTCGTCGAAATGGTTACATAGAATTTGCAACCCCACCGGCAGGCCGTCCCGCGTCTTCCCGCAGGGGACGCTCATGCACGGAATTCCCGCGAGACTGCCGGTAATCGTGTAAATATCGGACAGATACATTTCCATGGGATCGCTGGTCTTTTCGCCGATCTTGAATGCGGGAAACGGCGACACCGGCGCGACGATCGCGTCCACTTCAGCGAAGGCGTTCTTGAAATCGGCGGCGATGAGGGCGCGCACTTTCTGAGCCTTCAAATAATACGCGTCGTAATAACCGTGGCTGAGCACATAAGTGCCAAGCATGATGCGGCGCTTAACCTCGGCCCCGAAACCTTCACCGCGCGTGTTGCGGTACATATCGCTGAGCGTGTCCGAACTGCTGGAACGAAACGTGTAGCGCACGCCATCGTAGCGCGCCAGATTCGAACTGGCTTCGGCCGTCGCGATGATGTAGTAGCTGGCGATGGCGTAATTGGTTGCGGGCAGGCTGATCTCGCGCACGTCGGCGCCGAGCGTCTTGAGTCGCTCGATCGCCTTTTGAATCAACTCCGCGGTCTCGCCGGTCGCATCTTTCAAATATTCGCGCGGCACGCCCAGCTTAAGCCCGCGAATGTCGCCCGTAAGCGCTGAAGCGTAGTGGGGGACGGGCGCGGGTGCTGAAGTGGAATCGAGCACATCGTGACCCGCGATCACTTCCAGAAGGGAGGCGGCATCGCGCACGCTGCGCGCGAATGGGCCGATGTGGTCGAGCGAGCTCGCGAAAGCCACGAGGCCGTAGCGCGAAACGCGTCCATACGTCGGAGTGACGCCGACGATCCCGCAAAATGACGCCGGCTGCCGGATGGAGCCTCCCGTATCGGACCCCAGCGAAAGCACGGCCGTGCCTTGCGCGACGACGGCCGCCGAGCCGCCGCTGGACCCGCCCGGCACACGGTCGAGCGCCACCGGATTGCGGACCGGACCAAACGCGCTGTTCTCGTTCGACGACCCCATGGCGAACTCGTCGCAGTTCGTCTTCCCGATGATAATTCCGCCGGCCGCCTCCAGCCGGATCACGGCCGTCGCGTCGTAGGGAGGAACGTAGTTCGCGAGAATTTTCGAGCCGCACGTAGTGCGCAGCCCCTTGGTGACAATCACGTCTTTCACCGCAATCGGCACACCCGCCAGCGGGCCCAGTTCTTCACCGCGCGCCCGCGCCGCATCCACGCGATCGGCGGCGTGCAAAGCACGCTCCGGCGAGAGCATCAGATACGCATTGGTCTTCGGATTCTCAGCTTCGGCATGGGCCAACGCGCGTTCGGCAATTTCACGTGCCGAGAATTCGCCGCTCCGCAGACCCGCGCGGATGCCGTCGATAGTCAAATTGGAAATTGTGTTCGCGTTCATTCGCGTATGGATTACGACCGTTCAATCACGAGCGGCACTTTGAAGTAGCCAGATCCGGCAAGAGGTGCGTTCGCCAGAGCGGCTACATTGCCGAGCGGTTCCCGCGGGACATCGGCGCGCAGTGTAGCCGTGGCATCCGCACCATCGCCGGCGTCGTAAAGCACCTGGGCCATGGGCGCAACGTTATCCGTATCGATCTCGCGCAGGCGGTCCATATGCCCCAGAATTTCGCCCAGGTCGGCAACCATTCTTTGAATCTCTTCAGGATTCAAATTCAAATTCGCCAGATCCGCGACATAGCGAACCTCTTTTTCCGTCAAACTCAAGCCGATTCTCTCTTTCGTGCCGCTCTGTAGATATTCCGCAAAACGGGGTCGTGAATTGCGTCGGCCTCATCGAAAAGGCGCCCTGGCGAGATCTGCACCGCACGCTGCGGTTCGCGGCGCGGAGGCACGATGCGAAACTCCACGTCGTTTACAACACCGGTGCCAATGGTGCGCGCCAGGTTGCCTACAATGTGGCGGCTCATCCCGAACAAATTGCGCTGCCACAATGCGTCTTCCACCTCCACCACCAGTGTCGTACGAACCAACTTGGCGGCGCGTGTATGCGTGGCGATCTTCTTGCCCACGGCGCGAGGCCATGCCGTACACGCCAGTTGTTCGCCGCTGATGGCCGATTCGGGCGTGCGCAGATTGCCGATCAGCAGGCTTGCCCGTTCCATAATTCGAGCTTGAATTTTAGCATGCGGTCAATTCCGTCATACTGGACGCATGTTGGTGCTTGCCTCTCAATCGCCGCGGCGAGCCGAGCTGTTGCGCAGTGCCGGTATCGAGTTCGAAGTCCGGCCGGTGATCTTGGATGAAACCCCTCTGCCGGACGAAGATCCGGAGGCGCATGTCAAGCGCCTGGCGCAGCAAAAAGCAAAGTCGGCGGTAGCACGCGAAGATCAGATCGTCCTCGGGGCCGACACCGTCGTGGTCATTGACGGCGAGATCCTCGGCAAGCCCGCGAACGGGGCCGATGCGGACCGCATGTTGCGCCTGCTCTCGGGACGTAAGCACGAAGTGCTCACCGGCGTCTGCCTGAAAACCGGCGCGCGCGTGGTCACCGATTGGGCCACTACGCGAGTGTGGTTTCTACAGTTGAGTGATGACGAGATCGAAGAATACGTCAAGTCCGGCGAGCCGCTCGATAAGGCCGGGGCCTACGCGATCCAAGGGTTGGCTTCGAAATTCATCGAACGGATCGATGGCTCCTACAGCAATGTAGTCGGGCTGCCGATTTCGCTGGTTTACACGTGCCTCAAGCGCCTGGCGCGCGGCGAAGATTCACCGGAGAAGTAACTTCGGTCTGGATCTGGCCGTTGCCCCAGACGGTGTGCTTCCCGACACCGGTCCAAAATCCGGCTTCGAGGAACGGGAGAAATTCGGCGAGATTGCCCTCGTAGCCGGCTTGGCCGGTGAAGCCCCCGAGCGGATGCGTCTGCCCGGTTTCGCGGCTGGTTCGCTCCGTGCGCACGAGCTTGACGTCGCTCGAGATCAGCTTGACGTTCGCCGCCCGCTCACCCATCGCGCGAAAGTCCAGCTCCAGCGCACCGTCTCCATAGAACAGGCGCAGATTGCTGATTCGGTCACGGAGCCGCGCGAAAAGCACGCCGAACTCCAGGCCGTCGAGAACCGTTGGAGTTAGAAACCGGACTCGGACTGCGTTTAATCCCGCCGCGCCCGCCGACAAGCTCAAGTGAAGCGGCGTCGGCGCGTCGAAGGCATCGAGCCGAGCTCGCCCACGCCCGGTGCCGAGGCCCAAATTAAACATCAGTGTCACGGCGCGCCGGAAGCACTCGATGGCTTCAGGTTTCCCGTCGAACAGATTCATGCGGAACTCGAACACCTCACCTTCGGCAATCCGGCGGCCGTCGAGGTGCGAAACGCGCAGGACGAACGGACGGGGCGGCTTGGCGAAACCACTGGGTCCGGAACCGCTGCCGGACGGATCGAAGTACCGAGCATAAGCGTCCGCTGAAATCGCGCGCAACGCGCTTCCCAGAGCGCCGCGAAGGATATTAGCCGATCGTCCAATCGGAAATAAAAGTGGTTCGAGCGCAGCAAACCGGAGTTGCAGAGGAACGACTGCCAGGTTCACCGCCGCACTTTGCATTGTCGCCAGTGTCGCTGAAAAGGCGCCGATTTATCAATGTTTTCGAATTTTACTGCACCCACAATTCGTCTGAAAGCATTAGAATTTCCCCTTGTGTTAAGATTTTGGCTACCGTAAAACGTTGTAACAGTCGAGGAGGAGCAGTCGATGTTGCTCAACAGAATCAAGGCGATCATTTTGGTAATTGGTCTTGCGTCTTCATTGAATGGACAGCAGACCACAGCAACCTTAGTTGGAACCGTGACCGATCCCTCCGGTTCTGCCGTCGCTGACGCTTCAGTCACCGTTCTGAATACAAACACTAACGTAAGCCATGATACACAGACCGATCAAACCGGTAATTTCACCGTACCCTTTCTTTCTTCGGGAACTTATTCGGTGAACGCCAGCAAGACCGGTTTCCGCCAGGGGAAGGTCAACAGTATCGCGCTTGCCGCCGGACAAACCGGGCGCGTCGACTTCGCCATGGAAGTCGGCGACGTAACGCAGAGCGTCAGCGTCCTCGCCTCGGCAATCGCGCTCCAGACGGAGAATGCAACGGTCGGGACCACCATCGATTCCACGAAGATTGAGCAGCTTCCTCTGAACGGCCGCAACTTCGTCCAGTTGGCGCAATTGATCCCCGGCGCGCTTCCTGGCACGCCCGGCTCCATCACGGTCCGGCGCGGACGCGGCTCGATTGGCCAAAGCGACAGTTCATTCGGATCCACCGGATTCTCGGCCAACGGAGTCCGCGACACCGCTAACCGTTATTACATCGATGGAATCGAATCGATGGACGGCGATGCGTTCACTTACGCTTTCGCGCCATCGGTCGACTCGCTTGCCGAAATGAAGGTGGAAACCAATAGCTACGCGGCGGATTCACGCGCGGCGCCCGGCGGGCAGATCAGTCTCATTACCAAAAGCGGAACAAATGCACTGCGCGGCACTCTCTGGGAGTTCAACCGCAATGACGCATTGACCTCCACTTACGATTCCATCGCCCGCAAAGACCTGAAATCGGCGAGGCTCAACCGCAACCAGTACGGCGCTAACATCGGCGGCCCCATTCTGATACCCAAGATTTACAACGGCCGAAACAAGACATTTTTCTTCTTCAATTGGGAGTCTGGCAGACAGGCGTTGGGTGCCGTTCCAGGATACGCGATTGTCCCGACTACGAATCAGCGGAGCGGCGATCTTCGAGGCCTCACCGATTCGAAGGGGAATCCGCTGACGTTACGCGATCCCCTCCACGTGGGCATCGTAGACAACGTGATTCCAGCGTCGGCCCTCAGCCCCCAAGCGCAGACTTTCCTCAAATTTGAACCGCTTCCCAACACGCTCAACGGGGTTTTCAATTTCATCAACACCCCGCAAAGTCCCGTCTCGACGCAAGACAACTACACAGGGCGCGTCGATCACAACCTGTCGAGCAGGGACAGCCTCAGCGCCCGTTACATCCTGAACGACACACTCGAGAATGGCACGCCATTCTGGGGCCATGACGTACGCAACAATCTTTCGCGGACGCAGAATGTTTCGACTTCATATACCCGCATCTTCGCTCCCAATATCGTCAACATGCTGCGCGTGGGCTGGAGCCGGATGCACGAAGGGGAGATCTTCGGCACCACGGGCGACCCCGCCTACAACGTTGCGGGCCTGATGAACATACCACTCGTCTCAAAACGGCCTAAAGATTACGGTCCGCCTTCTATCTCGATTAGCGGCCCCGACGGCGGCTACTCCACTTACAATCTTCAGCGGCAGATCGGCCCGCGCGATCGGTCTTACGGCCTCTGGGAGGTGGCTGAGAACCTTTCCTGGCAACATGGAGGACATTCCATAAAAGCAGGGTTCGAGATCGACCATCGCAATTACTATTTCGAGCAGGCTCGCACGCCTAGAGGCGATTTCCGCTTTGTCGGCACTTATACAGGATCTGCTCTCGCTGACTTCCTGCTAGGGTATGTAAAACAAGCATCTATCAACCCGACGCCCACTGTGACGGATATGTACAGCACTTGGCAGGCCTATTATGTCAATGACGAGTGGAAAGCCCGTCCAAACTTGACTCTGACCCTCGGCGTGCGGTACGACTACTTCCCCCGCTGGTACCAGGCCAATGACAAGATCATCGATATCTATCAAAATGGCTATTTACTGACCGACTTTGTCACTCCTCAGAATTCGCCGAACGGTCGCTCCCTGCTGAAATCGGATAGAAACAACTTCGGACCGCGATTCGGTTTCGCCTGGCGGCCCAGATTTACATCGAATACGGTGGTCCGCGGCGGTTACGGAATTTATTACCAGCAGGAACATCCTAATGCCAACTTCTCAATGGTCGAGGGCGCGCAAGCGCTGGTAGGCAGCACCGTTCTGGGAAGCGGGACCACCACGCCGGACATCTTTTTCAATAATCCGTTTGCGACAGTTACGAGCACGAATGGAACGACGCTCGACAACACGACCTCCATCGATCCGAACGAGCGGGATGCTTATATTCAACAGTGGAACTTCACGATCCAGCGCCAGTTACCCGGTAAGATCCTTTTGGACGTCGGATACGTGGGAACCAAGGGCACCGATCTGTCGATCGCCTTCGACGAAGGCAACATGGCGTTCAACCGGCCAATCGAATTGGTAGATCCTCGCGACCCGTCAATTCCCCCGATCAACGCGCGACGGCCCAATCAAAAATTTCAGCGATTTGTCGAAGGCACGAAATCCGTCGGCAACTCAAATTACAACTCGCTCCAGGTGCGCGTCGAGCGGCGACTCTCTCGCGGATTGACTTTCCTGACCGCATATACGTGGTCGAAGGCGTTGTCTGGACCCCACGATCAGGGCGGCTTGATTGGGAACGGGGGATTCATCGGCAATCCGCAAGACTTCTACAACATGCGCAACGAACACTCGCTCTCCGGCTATGATGTTCCCCAACGCTTCGTTCAAACCGTGATCTACCAGCTTCCATTTTTTAGCTCGTTCACAGGTCCCGCAAAGACGCTTTTAGGTGGCTGGCAAGTCTCAACGATCATTGTGGCGGAAAGTGGATTTCCGGCCGGCATCGACTATGGCGTGGACACCACCGGGACTGGCGTTCAATCGCGAGCCGACGTCGTCCTGGGGCAAAAAGGCAATTTATCCGCGGATAAGCGCACTTGGCAGAGATGGTTTAACCCCGCGGCATTCACAACCGCTCAATGGGGACACTTTGGCACCTCTCCGCGCACCGGCGCGATACGGCTGCCCGGTTTGGTTAACGCGGATTTCTCATTGAATAAAGATTTTGCGATCCGAGAGAGAGCCCGCTTTGAACTGCGATCGGAGTTCTTCAACCTGTTCAACCATTTCAATCCAGCGCCAGGTTCAGTAGACCGGAACGTCCAATCGCGCACGTTTGGCGCAGTCGGCGGCGGCGTGCGGGGCGTCACTACGCGCATCATTCAGCTTGGCGCTAAGCTCGTTTTTTGAGCAACTTGACTCACAGACAACCGCGTCCATAGAATAGAAGGTGAAGAGGAGCCCCATGCAACTAGCACTGCTTTTGATTGGTGGCCTTGGCACCCCCGAAATCCTGGTAATTCTCGGCGTCGCGGTTCTGCTGTTCGGCGGCAAGAAGATCCCGGAAGTCGCAAAGGGATTAGGCGAAGGCATCCGCCATTTCAAGACATCCTTGAAGGGCGAAGAAGAAAAGGTCGAAGAAAAGAAGCAGGCATAGGCTTCCAGGAGCTGCCCGTAAGCTGGGCGGTGATCTTCTCGGCTACAAATTACGAAGCACTTACGGGCAGACTGTCAGGTCTGCCCTTTCAACGTCTCCCGCAGCGTCTCCCTCAACTCTGCCGTCACCTTTCGGTGACACCGCAAGCACAGCGTTCGCAGATTAGAAAGATCGCATTCGCCCCCGCCCATCACTACGGGCAGAATATGATCCGCGTCCCATAGACTGCGGCGCGTTAGCTTTTGCAATCCCCACTGCTCCAGCAATCGCCCGCGGCGGTCGTGCTTCGTCTTTTTGATGTGAATCCACGCGGCGACCGTGTCCACGCGGCAGATGACGCAAATACCCTTGTCACGACGGAACACGTGCTCGCGCAGATAAC
>JBBROU010000065.1:0-29985 GCA_038229055.1 Bryobacterales bacterium
CACACCGCGGCTATGGAGCTTTTGCAAGCAGGCGTGGATCGTTCCGTCATCGCGCTTTGGCTGGGGCACGAATCTATCGAGACTACGCAGATGTACCTCGACGCCGATCTCGCGCTCAAGGAAAAGGCCCTGTCCAAAACAACTCCGTTGCCGGATGGGAACGCGGTCCGACGATATCGGCCCGGCGACCAGTTGCTGGCCTTCCTTAAGAAGCTGTAGCGGTCCTTCGGACTATGCCTAGTCGGACAACCACAGGTTCGTTAGCGCGCACCGTCATTGCAGGCATTTGGTGAATGATCCTGAACTTTACTCGGCATAGTCCGGAACTCGGCATAGTGCCTCAGGTCGTGGGCGCGCGGACCGACGTGCCCAGGCGAAGAGGGTTTGAGTTTCGCACGTCGCAGAATAGCGGTCAGCATGCTGCTGGCCCGCACGATGGAGTATCGGCCTGCCGCCTGCTGATGCCAGAACATTGGGGTGTCAGGACTCGTGGGCGCCCCAGCCTGATTGCGAGCGCCAAGGTAGGACATGAGTGCCGCACTAACACTTTTCGAAAGTGGCAGCAGCCGTGATTTGAAAAACTTGGAAAGGCGGATCTCGATCGTCTGATTCTCGACATCGAAATCGCTCATATTCAAACGCACGATTTCGCCGAGGCGGAGACCGGCACAGTAGGCCAGCACCAGCATTGTGTGCAGCGTTTGTGGCCGGAGGGGTGATCGGGGTGACGGAAATTGGAGAGCCGTCTCCGATAGGCGGAGAAATTCTTCATCACTGAAGATGTACGGCCGACGGTACAGTTGTCGCGCTTGTTGGGCGATCCGTTTGTCCCAAGGAATAGTCCTGACAGCAGGGTCAATCCGGGAGAGCGCCATCGATAGGGTCCTGCCCGCCAAGTGGCATTCCAACACATGATTTGGGGTCGAGTTCGTGTTCGTCCAATCTCGAATCAATACAGTCAGCGGTTGGCCGGAGAGGTCCGCTCGCTTCTGGAGGAACCTGTCCAGTTGGAGTAGACGTTCTTTCTGATTGTTGTAGCGGTATCCCATCGCCTGCATTAGGGCTACGTGTTCACGCATTACCGGACCGAGAAAGCTGCCGAATCGTGGAGCTGGCCGCAATGCTTCAAGAGCCCTTTCAAAGTCTGGACTCAACAGCGCCTGAACGATCGGCTTCGTCGCTCGCTGTCCATATTCCCTTCTCAGGTCGGCAAATGGGTTCGTCGCAACTGCGTCTTGATTGACCTTCCAATCCAGGAAACGGTCGACGAGACGGGCGCGATCCCAGATTAGGTGAACCGGCCACAACAGGACGCGATTGTTTAACCATTGACGAACTGTTGCCTGGGAAATGGACTTATCTTCCGCTCGTTCGGTGACGAAACGCTGGAATCCATTCAGGACATGGAGGTAACTTCGGGTTGACTTTGGATTGCGCAAACGCAGTTGTGCAACGTAGTCTTTCGGTGTGCCCTTTGACACTGGTGCCGTTGTCATGCTTTCACCCCAGTCGGAATCTCCATGGCCACGGCACGCAAGTCCTCAGTCGCCAGCTTCAGATAATCCAACGTTGAATCTGCCGACCGATGGCCCAGCAGATCGCCTATCTGCTTCATTGGTACCATCACGCGCAACAAACTCACTGCGCGTGCATGACGAAAAATGTGGGGACCGTGTTTGCCCGTAGTGCTTACCCCGGCGGCCATGAGCCGGCACTGGACTAACCCGTGCAGGGCTGTACCTCCCCTGAACGGACGATATGGTGCTTTGCACCGAATGAACATCTCCCGGAAATGGGTTTTGGGGCGCGAGTTCTCCAGGTATTGCAAGACTGCCTCCCCAACTTCGGATAGCAATGGCAGACAGGATGTGGAACCAGTTTTGCTGTGTCGAATCCGGACGATTTCTTTACGCCAGTCCACATCATCAAGACGGAGGGCCGAGATCTCCCCGGCACGCAATCCGTAGGTCGAAAGGAGTTGGAGTATTGCGTAATCACGCAGTCCTTTTGGTGTACCGTCGCCTTGCGCCACCGCCAGGACCTTCGTCACATCGTCGGCTCGAATAGCACAAGGAATGTTTTCATGTGCGTAGATCGAAGGTGCAATTACGGCGGATGAGAGATCGCGGGTGGTTTGCTTAGTCCGGTGCAGCCACCTCAAGAAGCTTCGCATCTTGTTGGCCACATCTTTGAGCGAAATCCTACATAGGGAGCTTGCCCGATCCTTCATATAGGAATCCACATCGAAAAGGGTAAGACCGGAGAGGTTCTCCCGGGTTGCACGCTCTCCCAGCCAGCCCAGGAAACGACAGGCTTCGTTACTACGACACAATACCGTCGTGTGCGCCAATCCGCGGAAACCCGTCATCCACTCCGAGTATTCTTGGCAAATTTCCCGTTGCGATATCTCGGCAGGGCTGATCGAATGAGAGGCCGGCGGCCATTGACCTTGGGCCACGCGCAAGAGCATGTGAATGGATGTACACCGCCAGTGTCGGTAGTCAGGTGACTGTTCGTGACGGTCAGGATACATCCACGGTGCCTGTTGAAGGTACCGCTCGATGTTTGCTGGTTGTACCGCGTCGATGGATAGATGCTGTTTCTCGAGATCCGCTAGAAAACGGCGAGCTACACCCATATATTGGTTCACGCTCCCCGCCCTGTACTGTTCCGTGTTTAGGTGATTTCTAAGTTTCGAAAGCCACCCTTCGTTGGTGAGACTCAGGTTTAACATGTGCACCTCCCGGTGACGCCCAAAGCGTGGCACACCCAACTCGCCTCCCCAGGGTCGACAACAAGTGCCCGTTAGACAGGGAGATCATTCTGCCATTTCAACCAGGGAAGGCAACGCAACCTTTGGGATACGCGTGAGATAAGCCCGGAGGAGTCAGCGACGGTCTAGAATCAGTAAACGCTGGCGACTGATCGTTACCGCTGCCACTGGTTTGAGGTAGGCGTCCCGGAACTGGACGAGCAACATTTGTAGACGGTTGTCACGCGATAGGGCTCGGCATCGAGAGCAGAACTGTTGTTGCGCCCCCCATCAGGACGAGCGCAGGACTTCTTCCAGACGTGACCGATGAGTTCGGCTCACGCGCAACGTCTTGCCGTCGCGCAGCATCAGAACTGCATCTCGATTTGTCGAAGACTCCACGCGCACAACGCGCTCCACCTGAATAATCGTCGAGCGGTGAATCCGTACAAACTGGGTCTGATCGAGGCGGGCTTCCAGTGAGTTTAGAGATTCACGTATCAAATGGGTTCGATGACCTACGTGCAATCCGGCATAATCTCCCAATCCCTCGATCCAATCCACCTCCCCTACCTGGACGAAAGTGAATTCAGTGCCGTTCCGCACCGGGAAACGCTTGATCGCGCTTCCGTTCTCCTGTTTGTCCGGGGTCGCCAGGAGTCCGTAAAGCCTCTCCAGATTCGTTTCCTGTCGATGAAGAGACAAAGCGCGCCGGGCACGTTCGATACAAACCGCAAATCGTGCCTCGTCAATTGGCTTGAGAATGTAGTCGAGCGCTTCAACGTTAAACGCATCCAGGGCGTACTCTTCGTGTGCCGTAAGAAAAACGATGCACCGGGCCTGTTCCCTGGGCAACCTTCGCAGGAGGTCCAGTCCAGATATGCCAGGCATTTCAATGTCGATAAAGATCAGATCCGGCGACATACGGGGAATTGAAACCAGCGCTTCCTCGCCGGTACCACATTCGCCAACCACCAGCATGTCGGAATAGGCTGCTAAGCGCGCGGTGATTCCTGAGCGGGCCAAGGGCTCATCATCAACCACCAGAACCCGAACGCTCATTGGCGAATCCTGGAAAAGACTACCGGCGAATCCGTGTTAAATGGAATCGATATCGAAATCAGGAACCGGTCGTGCTGCGGAGTCGATACTGACAGGCTGCATTGATCTCCGTAGAGCTTTTCGAGCCGCGTTCTGGTGTTCGCCAGGCCAAGTCCGTGTCCTTTTTCACCGGACTGCTGTTCGGCAGTCGTACGATCATTCTCGACCTCGATGAGGAGCCGCCGCTGGATCGCAGAAGCTCTAATTGCGATCTCGCCCCCGTTGGGACAACGTGCGATGCCATGCCGTATCGCATTCTCCACAAGTGGCTGCAGGATAAACCGCGGAACCTGAGCTGCATAGGCTTCTGAATCGACATCCACCGCGATGGAAAGACGAGGTCCAAAGCGGATCTGTTCGATAGAAAGATACTCCTCAATCACGGTCAGTTCCTGCCTGAGAGTGACAGCGTGAGACTCCGGGAGGTGCAGAGTATTTCGTAGCAGACCAGCAAGCTTTGAGATCATTTCGGTCGCCAGTTCCGGCCGATTCATTACGATGAGCGACGAGATGGCGTTTAAGGTATTGAACAAAAAGTGGGGCTGCAACTGGTAACGGAGCGCCTGAAGCTGGGCCTCGCGCGCGGTTGCTTCCGCCACCAGCGCTCTGCTCCTCTGCTTCTCGGCGGTTTCGTAATGTTTGATCCCGAAGTAAAGCGCACTCCATGCGATCAATACTATGATGGCTTCGAATGCCTGGGCGGCGACCAGGCTCAGGCTGGGTAATGTCCGGGAACCAGCCAGGCGTAGCGACACCAAAGCGGATACAAAGGTGCACGCAAAACCCAGAGTGGAAGAAAGTGCCACAGAAAGAAACAGGGCGGAACCCAGCGGGGTCGATTTGCGCCAGAGCATCCGGCAAGACGCATAAAGAACAAAGCTGGCCAGGAACGTAGCGCAGAGCAACGCGATCCGGTAATGCACCTGATCGTGCATGTGGCGGAACGGTATGTAAGATACGGCTATGGCAAGCCCGTAAAATCCCCATCCGCCAATCTGTAGGGGCCAGAAAGAAAGGGCTCGGCGCCGGGTGTCTGTTTCAGACAATAACCTTATGTTATCGATTCCGGCCTTCCGTCGGCACCGACTGGGCGCATGAAGTGCACGATTCACAGCAAAATCGCGCCTGGTCGACGTTTGCCCCTTTGTTTCCGCGCCGACTGATCTTATCCTCACTCAAGAGGTTGTATTTCATTGCAGGGAAGCACGATCGCATGCGATTCCATACGCAGACTCCCGGGCGAGCCACGAACAGGCATATTTCGCCGGGTCGGGTTGGAGCTGCGTACTCACATCGGGGCGCGGCACATTGGTTTGGGAATCCGGATTACGGTCAGCGGGCTGGTTTTGCTTTTGGGACGGCATGGCCTACATGCTCAGCCCAGGCGTCCGCAAACGCCGCAACCACCTTTTCCGTATCACAGCCAGGAGATCACCGTCCTGAGCAACGTTGCAGAGGTGAACCTGGGGTGCACGCTGACAATCCCCGAAGGTGACGGAACCTTTCCGGCGATGGTGCTGGTAACGGGCTCCGGGCAAAAGGATCGCGATGAGACCATTCTCGGGCACAAGCCTTTTCTGGTAATTGCGGATTACCTCGCTCGGCGCGGAGTGATCGTGCTCCGTTGTGACGATCGCGGTACGGGCAAATCTACAGGCCACTTCCCTGGTGCAACAACGGCGGGCTTTTCTCAGGATGCAGAGGGTGCTTTTAATTATCTGTCAAAACGAGCTGAGGTTAAAGAAGTTGGCATCGGTGGGCACAGCGAAGGCGCGGTGATTGCTGCGATGGTGGCTTCGCGCCGCCGAGATGTGGCCTTCGTAGTGATGTTGGCGAGTCCGGGTGTGAGCGGTGAAGAGGTCAGCTATTCACAGACGGCGGCGATTCAACGTGCCAGAGGAATGCCGGAGAACGAAATCGAAGTCTACCGGCAAATGGAGCAGACAATGATTGCCTTGGCACGTACCGGAGCGGGTGATGCGGAAATGCGACGGCAGGCTCGAAAGAAGTTTCGCACGATTCCAGACGTGGAGTGGATTATCCTGCTGTTGAAAGATCCCTGGCACCGGTGGCTCATCGACTATGATCCTGCGCCAATATTTGCGAAAGTGAAGTGCCCGGCCTTAGTGCTGAACGGCGACCTTGATTTGCAGGTAGTGGCCGAGCTGAACGTTCCTGCGATCGAGACCGCTTTTCGCAAGGGTGGCAATCAACACGTTACCGTTAGAAGGTTTCCCGGACTCAACCATCTTTTCCAGACTGTGACCACCGGACTGCCCGACGAATATCTTGAGACTGATGAAACGATCGCTCCGGCAGTGCTGGAAACAATCTCCAACTGGCTGCGTGGATCAAGCCGGTAGCCTGCTTGCGCCCGGCGCCGAGGCTGACAGGCGCGAATTCGTCACGCCGGAAACAAGTCACGTATCAGAGCAATTCACAAGTTTTCAGCCCGAAACGGAACTTCTTTCCGCTCACTCGGGAATTCTGCATGTATTCGCAAATCGAAAGAGAGGATTGTATGGCTGTTGATTCTGGAATGCGCCCCAAAACCCGAACGTCTTTGTGCCTGTTCGCCGTTTGGGCAATCGCCGCGGCATCGAGCCCGGCTGCTAGAAAGGAAACCGCAGCGTGGGTAGGAACCTGGGCGGCAGCCGCTCAACCGTCCCGGCCGCCGACTCCTCAGAGCTTTACGAACCAAACGATACGGCTGATTGTTCATACATCGATCGGCGGGACCAGGGTCCGTATCAGGATTTCGAATACGTACGGTGACCGTCCTTTAGTGATCGGCGGCGCGCGTCTTGCCCGCAGGACCACAGACGCAAACATAGACCCTGCCGCCGATAGAATCCTGAAGTTCCACGGCCGTACAGCGATCAAAATCGCCGCGCGGGAGATCATGGTCAGCGATCCGGTTGACCTGAACGTAGCTCCGCTCTCCGACTTAGCCATCAGCCTATTCCTACCTGAAACCACAACGGCATCGACGTCGCACAGCCTGGCTAAACAGACGAACTACGTCTCGGCCGACACTGGCGACACGACGGGCGCCGTGAAATTCGCGGTTGGACAGAAGTTCCGCTCCTGGCCGTTCCTGACAGGGGTGGACGTCCTCGCCTCCGGTGGTGCGGCAGCGATCATCGCCTTCGGCTCCTCGCTTACCGATGGCGACGGCACCAGACCGGACGCCAGCCGACGCTTGCCCTGGCCCGACTTACTTGCGAAACGGCTGCAAGACGATCGCGGCGGAAGGGCAGAACTTGCCGTTTTGAACGAAGGCATTATCGGCAATCGTCTGCTGGCCGACAGTCCGCATCGTTTGATTGTGGATGGACCCGAAACCACCATCAGTCGATTCGAGGGGGTTCTCGGCGAGGCAGGACTGACGCGCCTTGACCGAGATGTGCTGGCTCAACCAGGGGCGAAGTATGTCATCGTCGGGCTCGGGATCAACGACATTGCCTTTCCGGGGTCACTTACCTCTTCGAGCGAGAGCGTAACTGCGGCAAAGCTGATCTCTGGCTATCGCCAGCTCATTTCGAGGGCACATCCGAAAGGAGTCCGAGTGATCGGGACGACCAACCCGCCGTTTGAGGAGGCGTTTCTGAATCTCGGAGCCAATTCGCCCCGAGTTACCTTCTACACTCAGGAAAAAGAGGCTGTACGTGTGAAGGTAAACGAGTGGATCCTGAATGGCGGCGCCTTCGACGGCGTGATCGATTTCGACGCCGTGGTTCGCGACCCGAGCCACCCGGCGCGGCTCCTACCTGGTTATGACGGCGGTGATCACATACATCCGAACGATGCAGGTTATGCCGCTTCAGCGGACGCGATTCCGCTTTCGCTCTTCGGCCGTTAAACTAACCTGCCCGCTGGTGGTGCGGGCGTTTCCGGGCGCATTGCCCGGCGCCGAAGCCACACTGATCTTCCGCTTCTCAACCAAGCCGGACCAGACATCCGTCCCCGCTGTCCTGAGACGATTCCGAGACGTGGAACCGGGGGCTTCGCGGAAAAGCTGAGACAGGGCATCGACGCTGCAAGGAAAAGCAATATACTCGTCCTTCGATTGAGCCGCCGTTGGCTGCTCCGGTGCACTATCGGAGGGTGAATGCTTTCGAATCGGGAGAGTTAGCTCACGATCAACGGCGTAGCGTTTATTCGGCGTTTCGGTCATCCGCAAGTCGACCCAGGCCACGATCCACGTAAGTATCTGCACTCCGCGCTTTCGGGTACGACACTCTGACCGTTTGCGCAGGCCGAACCTTCGCCCGCAATGGTTCCCACAGATTACGGAGACGGGCAAATTATGGTGAGCAAACGGCGGGCACCGCGGCGCTTCAGTAGTCTTCCGACAGTTTCCTCCTCATTATTGAATCCTCGCCATTATCCAAAGGGGATGTTTCCAATCACCGCGTCAAAGAAATTCTTGGGAAGCGGCGTGTCTTCGAAGCCCTTCGCATGAACGCTCGAATCTGGGTAGAGTTTGGTAGCGATTCGCGCGGTGATCGAATCCAGCTCAACACCTGTGCGTCTCGTACCGGGATACAAGGTTTCGGGCATCATGCCAAAGAAGTGCCCAACACCCATCGAGGGTTCAAGAATTTGTGCGCCGGGCTTTAGTCCGAACTGCTCCATCGCCTGCCAGATCGCATGAACGACTTCGGGAGATGTGTAGTGTGCGTTCGGGGTTGAAGCGCGAGCCGACGCGTATTCCTCCGCTCTAAGAGTATCCTTCAGTTCGTCGGCGACGCTTTGCCAGTCCCGTGGCGGCTGCGGCGCGAATGCGTTCGGCATCGCGCCCCACCCGGTGTACTTCACGAGCTGGACTTTTTCCTCCGGCGTAGCCGGGCGGTTTTCGGCTTCTATGGTTTTCAGTGTGCGAATGGCGGCGAGATTGGCGTGCGCTTTCTGCTTCAGACCGCCTTCGCCGATGCCATGAGCGGGGGTTATGCGGAGGTCGCGGGCAAGGGTTGGTGCGGGTCGAGCGTCGCTGGATCGAACGACAACTGGGGCTGGTCTTCCTCGTCCGGGAGGAATGCCCATTCCCTCGTCGCGATTTCCCACGCGAATTGGTAGTCCATCTTCTGAACCACCATCAACTCGTATAGGAGATCCCCCGTCAATTCCTGCGCTGCGAAGACCGCTTGCTGAAGCTGATTTCCCTTGTCCAGTTTCTCGACCATTGTCGGACGATAGCGGTTTCCAGTGTACCAGGATCTTGTGTCCCAGAGGTGTGAGTGTAGTCGTTTCGAGCATCAATGGACTCCTCTACTAAATTATCGACCAGTTCGGCGTCGGTCGTGTCTAAGAATAAACTAAGTTGGCGGGTAGCGGTGAATTGGCTGCCCGTTCGTGACTTTGTGGCCATCGCGTTCGCACTCAGGAGTTGACCGCCAAGAAAAACGGGAGGCGAAAAAGCTTTGCCCAACCTCGGAGAGCAGTGGCTTGATACCTGGGAATAGTGGTGCCGTCAACCCAAAAGGTGTTGCTGATTCCGACTATGACGGTCGGATGCTGCAACATCGACGCCAGAATCGGGAAGGTGAGCAGTTGTTCATAACAGATCAGCACCGCGGCGCGCTGGTGGTCGATTGTGAGAACGCCGGGACCGCCGAGACGGAGGGGCACGCTGACTCTGCTGAAGGGTTGCCACATTCCAACCGGCACGGGCACCCGTTGGTAAAACGTAGCTGATTCCGCGCCAACAATGAGCAGCGCGTTGTCAATTGGTTCTGCGCTCGGTTTAATCGGAGCACGAGGCGACCGCGTATCAATGTTATTCAGGGCATTGATCGCGGCACCGAAGTCGTATGACCTCAGATCGCTCAGTTTTTCCCGGTCGTCCTTTTCGATTCCGGTCCTGGCTGGCACCCCGGCGCCGATGGCGAGTATTTGGCCGCGAGAGTGGCAACGGTCGAGCGATTGGCGCCAGAACACTTCCGTTGCCTCGGACCATCGGGGAACAACGGACTCCGGAAAGATGACGACTCGCGCCGAAGTCTTAGCTGCTTCTTGCTGGATAAACTGCGCCGCGACGTAGTCGTGAAAAGGCTGCGAGACATCTCCGAAATGAGTATTCACGGCGATCCATCCGGGAGTAGGCGCGGGATCGCGTGAAGGGAAGATGCGACCGCCGATGGCCAGTCCGATGCAGAACCCGATAGTGAAGCGCTGAATAACAAGACGCCGGTGTAAGCGCAAAGCTCGCGTTGAAAGAAGAATCGCTGGCAGGAGCGCAACCGCCGCAAGGCCGACCCAACGCGCACCCGGATAAAGGTAGCCCGCGGCGGTGAGCGGCGAAGCCAGGCCGATAATCCCGAGCGGAGGGATGACTGTTGCCACGAGCGCGAGCGGCACACGCCACAAGCAATTCACCCCACAATCGGATGTCCAGGCAATCGTCCATGGCGCCGAGAGTAGGATTGCGCCGAAGACCCAAATCGCAATCGGGATGAGAATAGTCGCGGAGTGCCACATGTAGCGTTCCAGGCCGGGCACCATCGGCCAAAGGCTGGCAACGTAGTAGGCAAATGTGCTTCGGAACGCAGCACTGCGTGTTCCCGGCGTTAGGCATACGAGTGGCATTCCCGCCGCCGCGACGATGCCCAGGGGATGGCCGGTCGACACTCCCAAACCCATCGCGATCGCGGAACACAACGAGAGCCGATCTCTAAAGTTGGTGTTCATAGTGTTAGGAATGGCTTCAGCCTAGATCGGATGGCTGCGGTCGAAAGCGGACCAAAGTAACGGCTGTCAAAGCTGCGCGGATGATAAGAAGAGGCAACCCAGACCGTCTCGGGAGCCAGGACATAGCGCCCGAAGGGCCACGCTTCGAGAGGCCGGCCTTTGGTGTCCTTCGATAATGGGGCAGTGTTGGGCAAAAACACTCCGTTCACGGAGACTCCGCGCGCGGACAGCTCGACCACATCGCCGGACGTGGCGACAACCGGCTTTAACAGAGGAGCCGCGCCATCGTGGCAGGTGCCCGGATCGCGATAGCCGCGGACAATGGCAAGCGTTGCGAATGGCTCGGCCGGACAGAACTCAACCAAATTCGCGCGCGTGTCGGCGGTTGCTTTGTACAAACCGATGGGCAGTGACGGCGACGTGTTGATGCGCAATCCGAGGAAACCGCAGAGTTGGAACATTCCGACGAAGACTCCGGCCGCAACCAGGGCAAGGCGGCGGATCACCAAGAAGCGAGTCTTCCTGAGCCTATCCAACAGGCCAACCGTCATGATCGACTGCTCCTTTCTGAAGATCTGGGATCGCAGGCTCTTCGGGGATTGCAGCAGCGGTGCCCTTGGCCGCGCTCCCTCGCGGCGCGGCTACAAGGTGACAGCTGCGCACGACAACTTCGTGGACAATCCGCAGGACTCCGTCAGCTTTCGGAGTGAATTGGCGCTGTTCAATCGTGCCCTCAACAAAAATGTTGTCGCCTTTGTCGAAGGTCATGGCGACACGGGACAGGTCACCGTAAAACGACAGGTTGTGCCAGTTAGTGTGCTGCTGTGGTTTGCCATCAGTGTCCTGGTATCGGTAGCTCTCGCCGAGACGGGCATTGGCGACGGGCGTACCGGAAGGAAGGTACCTGGCGGCGGGCTTAGCCGCCAAATAGCCGATTACTTCCAGGCGGTTTCTCTGCATGATGATTATTCACGCTCCTTTTCAAATTGAAGTTCTTCCACGAGGCTGTGCTCTACGCCAGAGAGCGGTTCATCGCTTAATGAAAACTCGGGGGGTGATACAAACTCGGGTTTGCTGATAACGTGCCTCGTCCGATTCAGCGGGAGTTGTGGAACGGGCTGGCCGTCGTCCATGGTAATGAACTCGCTCGGCGGAGGCAGTTCGGCGCGGGAATTCAACACCGGGTCCAAGAAGTACAGCATCTGCGTGCCGAGAATGGGATGGTGGCCGCTAACGAAAATGAGCATTTGCCCAGGCGCGACAATCCGCTCTTGTGCGCCGTCGCCCCGCTTTTGCGGAGGCTTCAAACGAAGCACTTCGTCAGGTGTCATCAGAGGCCGCTCGATGTGGTCCACGCTAGCGTTGATGTGCGCCATGACCGGAGATAGCCGCGAGCCGCTGAAGTTGTAGCTGGCCTTCTGTACCGTAGTCGTGCCGGTCATTTTGCTCAGCAATTCGGCGGTTTCGAATTGGTTGGGGGCGAACGCGATCCTCACATGGCAGTTGGAAACGATGCTTTCGTTGTTCCCATACGCATCGACGATTTGCCGGATGTCCTGCGTGATCAGGTATGCTTTCAATCCATACCCGGCCATATAGGACAGCGCGTCGGCGAATACCTCCATACGATTCAGCGACGGGAATTCGTCGATCAACAACAGTAGGCGGTACTTGTTGCGCTTCTGTTCCGCGCCTTGAAACACCATCTTTTCCGTGAGCCGGTTCACCGTCATGGTGAACATCAAACGGATTAGAGGGCGGAGGCGGATCTTGTCCGAAGGAGGAACCACCAGATACAGCGACATCGGACGCTCGTGGTTCACCAGATCGTCGATCGAGAAATCGCTTGCCGAAGTATTCTTCGCAACCAGGGGATCGCTGTACAGCGTGAGCGCCGTCTTCGCGGTGGACAGCACGCCGCCGAAGTCACGGTCCTCCTTGTCGAGCATCTCCTGTACCTTCTCGCGAACCACAGGATGAGTTAACGTCTTCGCGCCGGTCGGCATTCGCCAGTCGTGCGCATATCCAGGGTCGTGCTCGAAGTTCAACAGCTCGTCGAGGGTGTCGCGGAAGCTGGAGCCAGGCCGAGTGAACGCATGAGCCAGATCGGCGAGACAAGCCACACGGGCTTCGAGCGCCGCCTCATAGCAGACATGCAGAATCATTCCGGTGGTAATCGAAGACGCGGCATCCTGCCAGTAGCGTTCCTGCGGGCTATCCTCGCCCGTGCGGACGATCATGTTGGCGATGTTTTGGGCATCGCTCACATCGCGTGGCGTGAACAGGGGCACCTCGCTCAGAGGGTTGAACCGCGAACTGGCCTGCTCTTCAACCGGCGAAAACTTGAAGCAGAGGTGACCCTGCTGGCTGCGGAAGCCAGCCGTCTTGGCCCAGTTCTCACCCTTGATGTCATAGACCATTGCGCTCTCTTCCCAAGCCAACAGTGATGGGATCACTAAGCCAACGCCTTTGCCGCTCCGGGTGGGCGCGAACGCGAGAATGTGTTCGGGGCCGTTGTGCCGGAGATAATTCAATCGGCGCTCGCCCTCGGCACGCCAACCGCCGACGTAAACGCCATGCTTCGTGGTGAGCAGTCCGGTATCACGGATGTTGCCTTCGTCGGCCCATCGGGCGGAGCCGTGGAGATCCTCCGCATTCTCCGTCAGCTGGCGGGCGCGACGGCTGGCGAGGACGAAGAAGATGCCGACGCATAACAAACTGCCTGCGAAAACGATCATTTCGCCCTCGAAGAAGGGCTGGCGAATTCGCTCATCGCGGGAAGTGCAGTAACGCCAGCCCCAGATGATCCAGGAGAAGGGCTGATAAATGCCGTCGGATTTTGCCCGCAAGAGTGGCGCGCCAAGTGCCGGTTGATATTGGAACTTGGCGGCGATGTACTGCGTGGCGACGAAATTCACGACGACGAGCAGAAGGCATCCGAGTGCCGTCGCGCGCCAGTTATAGCCGCCGAGATATCCAGGCTTGCGAGGAGTACGGTAAAGTTCGGGTTGTCTCTTCGCCATCGTCGTAGCTCCTCATCGGTCGCGATCCTGCCCCTTGGCGCGCTCTCGGAATTCGCGGACCGAGCCCTTGGAATTGGAGTAGTTAATGCGCACGGTCTCGCCGACTTCCGGCTGCCCGTCGAGCAGGCCCTTGGGATGAGCAATGCCGGTGCGGGCCGATTGGCGCTGGATGACGTGATGTTCCGTCTGGCCAATGATGGGACCACGATAACTGCCACTCTCGATCTGCGCCGGGAATGTCTTCGCAGAGTTCCCTAGCACCTTCGCGGTGATGGTTTTGGCGTCTGCGAGCGAATCGACGCTCGGCGCATCAAAGGTGCTGCGGCGGTCCGTCGCAGTCTGTTTGGCGTACACGTTGACTGTGCCGCTACCTGGTTCGTAGCGAGCGGCATACTGAGTGGATTCTCGCGCGGGCGCAGAACGTTCGTTCGCCTTGGCAGCTGATTCCAGAATCGCGGGATCGACGCGGTTCAAGGCGGCATCAGGTTCCTGCTCGTCCAGCCGTTCGCGATCACGGCGCACTTCTTCTGCCTTTTGCTCCATCACAGCGGCGGGCGAGCTGCCGGAGGCTGGGGAGTCGATAACGGGTCCGCCGGCAAGTTCCTCATCTCCGATGGATCTGTCGTGCTCCAGCGTGAGAAGGAAATCGGTCGCGGCGGAAGCGTCGTGGGCCGCGCGGAAAATCTCATTCTTATCGCGTTTGAGGGCTGCGACCCAGGAGCCGACGTAAGCAGCGTGCTGTTCTGGGTTGTGCGGGATGCCCCGCTGCGCAGCGAGAAAGACACTGGCGAGCTCGGCGCGAAGCTCCTCCCTCGCATAGTTGTTGTCGCCAAAACGATACGATTCGGTCAGCGTGGACCGGTCGAGGCGTGACGGATGACCCGTCCAATGGGCCAGCTCATGAAGAGCGGTGCCGTAGTATCCGCCTGCGTCCTTGAAGGCGTCCCTCGGTGGCAAATGGATGCTGTCTTGGGATCGACTGGAGAACGCCTGGTCCGCTTGGTCATGCGCTATGTTGGCCCCGGAGTTCTTTAGGATCTGCTCCCCCGCCTGGATAGCTTCGAACGCTGTCGATAGTTTGGGAGTGTGCGGTGGGATGCGGTCGATCTGCTGGGCGTTGAAGACCGTGTAGACGCAGTGGATGAACCGCGATTTCTCCGTATCCGTGTTCCCCTGTTCGGTGCCGGCCGGCGTTTTGTCGGAAGCGGATTTGACCTCCCAATATTCGATCTGGGTGCCTTTCTCGCCCCGGCGAACTTGCCATCCGTTATCGGAGGCCTGCTTGTAGGTCATCCACTTGGGTCTTCGTAGCCGCGCTGGAGACCGGTGGCCATCAAATGAATCGCGTTCCCGCCCCTATATGCCCTCTCGCTGGTGGGATTAAACGGGATGCTGAACGAACCCTCTCCGGGCTCCCAAGGCTTTTGCCACGGCGCGACACCGCGCTCCAGCATACGCACGATGTTGTCGGTCACCTCCTGGCGGAAGTCCCGAAGGGCCGGTTTGTCCGCGCGCTGATGTTCGGCGAACGGAAGAGTGGTAGCCGCCATGCTCGTTACTCCTCCCCTTCCAATTCGGCGGCAGAGAAGCCCGGCTCGGGCTCCTCGTTTTCAAAACCTGATCCGGCCAACGGTTCGCCGCCGATTGCCTCAATCACCACCGCTGTCAGGTCGTATTGAAAATTGTGTGAATTCTGCATTTTGCCTCCTCGCCCGCACGCGAATGCGAGTACCGTCACCCATTAAGGGAACGGCAGAGGCCATCCGGGACGCGGAAATTTACATCCCGAATCGAGCATTTCGATGGTTACAGAGTTTGATAAGCCTCTTGTAACTTAGCTACGAGCGCACGTTTGACGGAGACGGTCCGGGATTATCTTCGGATCAAGGAAGCGGGCGCGTCTGATCGGCTTGTCTGACGGAACGCTCCGGAACTGGGTCGACAATTACAGAGACACCATGACGAACTTGTTGAGGATCTTCATCGCGGCGCAAGTGTCAGAAGCACCTTTCCCGATGGCCTGGTGACGGTGATTGACGTGAAATTACGTGAAATGTATGGCTGTGCACTCGAACCGACCTCTGGAAAGCCGAGCTTCGTACTAATTTACTGGGATCGTGAGCCCACCCTCGAAGGCGAGCGAACCGGGCGACCATGGAGTTTCGACGGAGACGGTAGGCTATTTCGGCTGGTCTCCGAAGCACACCAGGTCAACTTGGCCCGATCTTTTTGACCTTTTACCTCTCCATCCAATGTTCGATCCGTTGCCGATCAGATTACCAACGTTACCGAATGCTACCGCGCCAACCGCGGCGTTCCTCCTTGCCGACGATCCCGGCACCGGTAAGACAATCATGGCCGGTCTGCTCATCAAAGAATGGTTGATCCGTGGCCGACTTGCATCGTTACATGTTGGTCTGCCCCGAAATCTCGCGCAGCAGTGACCCCACACGACGGCAGCCGGAAGATTTTCATCTCTTATGGCACTGCTCGACGGCGACCGATTCGAAAGCCGCTCCCGCGACGCGTGCAGACCTGACTTGATGCGACGGTTAGGAACTGTCTATCAATAACATTTTCATAAGGGAAGATGTTTTGACGTATCCTTGTCTCAGTGGAAGAATTGGCTCGGATCACGGCGCGTTTTAAGCCGTCGAATCCGTTCTTAGATTTCTCCCTCATGTAGTTCGCCGGCGGACCCAGAGGCTACTACGTTTGCCGGACAGGCTGGCAGAGTCGAGAGGTACGCCGCGAATTGCGCGGGTGTCGGCGCTTGCATGAGAGTAGCCGGACGCAACGGCCGGTGAAGCGACTTCTGCAGACTATGAGTTAAGGCCATCGCCGTGAGAGAGCTTCCTCCCAGCGCGAAGAAGTCGTCGTTCACGCCAACCCGATCCAAATTCAGCGCTTCGGCCCAAGCTCGCACCAGCAATTCTTCCAGAGGCTTGAGCGGAACCGCCGAGCTCTGTTCCGGCTCCGCTGGAAGCGAGCTTGGCAATTGAGCCAGCGCGCGGCGGTCGACCTTACCGGAAGGAGACAAAGGCATCGTGTCCAGAACCGTAAAGGCGGACGGCATCATGTAATGAGGAAGTTTATCTTCGAGGAACTCGCGTATGCGCGGAATTAATTGCCGATTCAATTTCGCGCGATAAGGATGATTCGCGAAGTCCTGCCACGATCGGTGGTTCGCCTGCTTGTCGCGGACATAAAAACGCGCATCGTGATGAGGGAGATCGTTGCGCTCGAAGAAGGCATCGAATGCGCCGCTCGAATCGGTGTTCAACCAGCTCAGGGCGACGCGGTAGCCAAGCTCCTTCAGGGCCGTCAAGTCCTCGGGGTCGATCGCTTTTTTCGGCTGTTGCGTCAGATGTTCTCGAAGTTGGTCGATAGTCTCCGCGTCGCCCGCCTCGCGTAACCAGGCCAGCGTGGTAATGTCCTGTTCGAGACGCGCGTTCGGGATGTTGCGAATGGCCAGTGTCTCCGGCCGGGATTCCAAGCGGTGCCGCATCTCCGTGAGATTGAGTCTCGGGCGCTGCCAGTCGATCCACTCGGGGTCTGCGAGGGCTTCAACTTCCTTCCCGACACGCAGGATGACGTCGTAGCGGAAGCGGTTCAATTGATTATTGAAGCGGCCGCGTCTCGGCAGTGCTTCCACGTGAGTGATCGCGGGTTGCTCTTGAGCCAACGCGGTGAACAGGCCGGGAGCGAGTGCAAGATCCCTCTCCTGATCGATCTGTTGGCGGATTCGCTGTTTCAGAGTCGCAGCCGAACTGGAGTCAGACGCCCGATGCAGCTCGACCGAGGCGTGAAAGGTCTCGAGTAGATTGAAGTTGATGACATCCCCGATGAAAATCGCGCCGCCCGGTTTTAGCAGCCTGGTTGCATCAGTCAATAATCGGACCAGATAGTCGACATCGGGAAAATGCTGAACGACCGAGTTAATGACGATCAGGTCGAAGCTCTCGTCGCTGAAATCAGATAGTTCGTCGGCCGAGCGTTCCAGCAGCGTGACTCGATCCAAGCTTGCCCTGCTGCGCTGCATCTCGCGGATATGATCGAGCGCGGCGGGCGCAATATCGAGTCCTACATAGCGATTGCAATGCGGAGCGACCCTGGCGAGAATCATCCCAGTGCCGCAACCCAGTTCGAGAACATCCCGCGGCTCGAAGGCCAGAATTCGCTCAACGGTTCGGTCCAGCCACTCGTGCATCTCTTCGGATGGGATGGGCCTGCCCGTGTAACTGCTCTGCCAACCGGTCGTATTGAAATCCAATTCGTCGGAGTTGGTCCCTTGACGGTAGATGTCTTCGTAAACGTTCCGCCATAGCGAGACGTGCTCATCGCTATCTTGGGTCCGGGCGATTTTCTCGACTTCGGATGCGTTGGCCGCGAGGTAGGCGGATAAATGCAGTTCGCCGCGCGCGTCCGGAAGCGCCAGGACAATGGCGCGCTCCACCGCCGGGTGGGTTTCCAAAGCCGTTTCTATTTCGCCCAGCTCGATCCGGAAGCCGCGCACCTTTACCTGGTAGTCCTTGCGCCCCTGGAATTCGATATTGCCGTCCGGAAGATACGCGGCGAGATCGCCGGTACGATAAATGCGGCCCGGGCCGAAGGGATTGGGAAGGAACTTCGCTTCGGTCAACTCCGGCCGGTTCAAATAGCCACGGGCGAGTCCTTCTCCTCCCAGACACAGTTCTCCGGTGATTCCGATCCCGCACCGCTGTAGGTGCTCGTCGACAATATACGCCTGCGTGTTAAGAATAGGCCGCCCAATGCTAGGATTCTTTGTTGCGTCTTTCTCGCACAGGACATAGGTCGAATAAGTCGTATCTTCCGATGGCCCGTAAAGGTTGAACACCTTCTGAACGCCTACTGCGTAGATGTCCTGGACCAGCTTGTTGGGCAGCGGCTCGCCCGCCAGATTTACGACTTGCACGCCGGCGGGCACCCCGCCGACATGAATCAGCGCAGTCATGGCGGACGGCACGGTGTTGATGAGAGTGACTTCATTCCGGGCGGGGAATGCCGGCAAAGCCAGAGCGTTCTCCGCAAGAATCACTGTGCCGCCGCGGGTCAAAGGCACGAAGATTTCAAATACCGATAAATCGAAGCAGATCGATGTAGCAGCCAAAGTACCTTGCAACTCTTCAAGCGAAAAGACCGAATACGCCCAAATCAGAAATACGACCACGCTCCGGTGTTCAATGGCGACGCCCTTCGGGCGGCCCGTGGAGCCGGAGGTGTATAGGATATAAGCGAGATTGTTCCGTCGGACCGGAACGCCGGGATTCGTATCCGACTCCCGTGCGATCGCGCTCCAGTCGCTATCGAGGCAGATCAGCTTTGCCGGAGTGACGGGCAAGCTGTCCACAAGATCCTGCTGCGTGAGAACGATGGGCATGGCCGCGTCCTCAATCATGAAAGCCTGCCGGACCCGCGGATACTTGGGATCGAGCGCAACATAAGCCGCGCCCGCTTTTAGAATCCCGAGCATGCCGACGAGCATTGCCGCCGATCGGTTGGCGCAGATGCCTACGAGTGTTTCAGGTCCGGCGCCAAGCCCTATCAAATGGTGAGCCACTCGATTCGATCGGCTATTCAATTCGGCATAAGTCAAGCGCTGGTCGTCCGCGATCAGCGCGATTGCTTGAGGGGTGCGCGCGACCTGCTCTTCGACTAAGTGATGGATGCACTCCCGGCGGAAAGGTTTTCCGAGAACCTGAAAAATCCAAACCTGCAAATTGATGCCAGGAAACTCTTTGAAACGGCCATCGAATGGCTCCGTGGTTTCGACAAGCCGCCAACCTCCCGAGTCCGTCAAGTCAGCCATCGTCTGTTTGAAATCAGTGGCTACATAGAACTCGGGACGAAGCGTGAAGATAACGTACCCGCCGGGCTTGACGATCCGGGTGAGCTCGATCAAAGACCTACTAGGAGCGTGAGCCCGCGCAAAAACGCCGACCGCCAAAACCGCTTCGAAGACACCCGTTTCGAAATCGAGCGGTTCGCCAAGCCGCTGTCGATGAAGGGCGGTATAACAGTTCTTCTTACCGGCCTCTCGTAACATACCTTCCGAGAGATCCAGGCCTTCTATGTTGCGGTAACCGCGCGAGGCCAGGAGTTGACCGGCCAATCCTGTGCCGCAACCCGCGTCCAGAATGCGCGCGACCGGCGCAACATATCGAGCCAGAGCTTGGACCGCCTCCGCCGGACCCCCATGATCCCCCATGTCGGATTCGTAGGAAGCCGCCCACTCGTCATAACGGGCAGCTAGCTCCGCTTCGTTGCGAGCCTCGAATACCTCGTTCGCGCTCATTCTACGATCCCATCGAATTCATAGTCGAACAATTCGATGTCCTTTCGAAAGTGTTCGGCCACCAAGTTCCGGGTGCGGTCATTATAGTAAGTCCTATAATCGCGATGTTCGCTCCGGTTCAGATGAGGAAGGGGCGCATCGATCCCCAGCACGCCGCAAACGTGCGCGTAATCCTCGGCGAGGGTCTCATAATGTCCGACAAAATCCACCAGTAATATGCCTCGAGCGTCCGTCACCATTTCGCTCTGCAGCTTCGTAATTCCCTTGGGGTAAGGATCGGGCGTTGTTAGCACCCAGTCCACGAAAGCGTCGAAGCTCCCCAGGGCCCTCACTTGGGCATGTTTCGCGGCTTCGGGTTCGCGCAAGATGAAGTGGTACATCGAAACCTGCAGGTCCCAGGGATTGCGAACGATGGCGAACTTATAGAACTCGCCGAAGATTTCCGAAGGCAACTCTTTTTGTACATCGCGAGCCTTGGCGTGCAGCAGCATGGTCTCCCAGACGGCATACATCGGATTGGGCCGACCGTCGATGAGCATTGGAGGCCGGCGCATTTTGAACTTATCCGGTTCGGCCGCCAGAGGCTTCAGAACTTCGCGCATGCTCATCCCGCCCGTCTTGCCCACGTGGATAAAAATAAATCGATGGCTGTAAGAGACCAACATAAAAGCTTACGGAAGAAATCTTATTGAACGCCAGTAGTCCACGTACGTGCCCACTAACTTATCGTCGATCGGGGGGTACTCGATCCCGCTTCCCTTCAATCTTTCCCGGACCTGAGTGGAATCGAGCGGCGGCCGTTTGAAGAAGAGAAAGTGAGGCGCGGTCATCGCCATCATGACGCTCGAAAAAACGCTTCGCTGTTCCTGCGGCGCGGCCGGATCCTGCATGCGGCTCTTGAGCTCCTTCCACCATTGCTCGTAGGACGTCTCCTCCAAAGCAAACCCCCGATCCCGCAAAATCGCCATCAGGTCGATCCACGGGATGGGCGATGGATGAAAGAAGTGAAAAGCCTTGCCCCAGGAGCTCGCATCGCCGGCGAGATGAACCATGGCGCGGCTAATAACATCCACCGGCACCATCGTGACCCGGATATCCAAGGCAGGATATTTGCCTAGCAGGATGCAGCCTTTCAATAGCAGGGGCAAAACGTCATTGAGATCGTTGATCGCGCCGGTCCGGCTATGTCCCATGATACGAACCGGGCGGTAGATGCAGGCGGGCAGACCCCGCTGCTGGGCGGCGGCAACGAGGCGGTCGGCTACCCACTTACTCTTGCTGTATCCGCCCTTCAAGCCGGGATCGAAAATAGGCGTGTCGCTTTCTTTCAATAACTCGTCGTTCGTGTGCGCGTCCGAGAAGAACACCACCATGCTCGATAGGAAGTGTACGGGCTTGGTTCGCTCCAGCCCGGCGAACCGCAGAATCTCTTTCACGCCGTCCACGTTGACCGGCTTCAAGCGAGCGTACGGGAAAGCCATGTTGAGACGGCCCGCGCCGTGATAGATCACATCGATCGTTGCCGCGAGTCGGCGATAGAAATCTTCAGGCAGACCGAAACGCGTCTGCGTCACATCGCCGACGATCGGATGAATGCGGGGCGCGTCCGCCTTCCGCCAAAGGTCAAAGGACCTGAGATGAGTCTCCAAACGCTCCGCGGCTTGGGTTTCACTATCCGCCCGTACGAGACAATAGATTTCCGCTTGCGTTTTTCGCAAGAGTTCGTCAAGCAGGTAAGCGCCCAGGAATCCGGTCGCGCCGGTTAAGAAAACAGTTCGCGGAGCAAGAGCGTGCGGCGAAATAGGGTGCGAAAACTGAAACTCAGGACCGAGTTGCGCTTCGGCCTCGAAATCAACTTCCGTCTGAACACTCGGCGTCATTTGGTATTAGTAGGTCTACAAGCCTTGTTTCAACAGCGCCAACCCGAGAATTGTTGCGGACCCCAGAACGACCTGACGCAAGCGTGCGGGTGAGACACGCCGCGAAAGACGCGTCCCTAGAAACACGCCAACGAATCCGCCGGTCACGAACGGGATCAGAAGCTGAGGGTGCCAGTTGCCCGTGGAGAGATGAATCAGTCCTCCGGTGAGCGACAGAGCCAGCCCGAACGCCAGATCCGTACCCACGACGCTAGTTGCCGAAAGAGTAGTTGTATTGAACAGAAGAACCGAGCCTAATGCGCCCGCGCCCGCCGAAGAAAATCCAATCTCGATCCCGATCAGGCAAGCTGCCACGCTGATCGTGCCGGCACGGGACGACGTCCGCGCAAACGTTCGAAACGTGCGGTAAAGGCTCACTCCGGCGGTAATGGCGACAATCCCGCCGACTGCCGCGATCATCGTCTTCTTGTTATGTTCGCCGGACAACCTCTGCATCAGAAAGGAACCGCCGATTACGCCTGGAAGGCCTCCTATCAGAAGACTGTGTAACACACGAAAATCGATGTTACGATCCAGATAATATCGCCATGCGGCATAGCTCTTTACCAGCGTTGAAAACAATAGAGCCGTTCCCACGCTTTCCCAGATCGGTTGGCCGGCCACAATCGTCAGCAGCGGGACGCTGAGCGTGCCGCCGCCAACGCCGGTCATTCCGATTGCAATGCCCACGATGGAGCCTAGAAATCCAACGACCAGTGCTTTCGGCAATTCGATCATGATACCAGAAGTCTAGTGTCGATTCGATGATCGGATAGCATCCCTGGTGCATATTTTTCCGCAATGAAGTTTAATGCATCCAGCAGCAGCTATACAAATCAAGGCGGTTTGCTTTAGACTAATAGAATTCGAGACAAAGTCCCCATAGAAGTGCGCGCGGCGCATCGGCGCTCGCCCGTCATGGTTTACTTCAGGAGAGAGTTATCCATGTTTTTGAGTAGATTCAGCGCCCTGCCCCTTTTGACCCTGGGCTTAGCGGCTGGCTTGTTTGCGCAGGACAAGCCCGGCACCGACGTCCTCATTTTCAAGGACGGGGAAAAGCTCATCGGCGAACTTAAGAGCGCGACGGGCGAAAAGGTCACATTCAAAAGCGATGTGGGGTTTGAAGTCACGGTCCCATGGGCGAAAATCCAGGAACTGCATTCGGACAATAAATTCGCCGCAATACACAAGGACTTGACCCTCGAAGACCGCGCGGAAGAAGCCAAGGTTCCGCAGGGCACGCTGGATATGACGGACCAGAAGCTTGCGGTAACGTCCGCGCCCCAGTCGCCGCCCCAGACGATTCCAGTCGATCAGATCGGGCACGTAGTGCAAGAGAAAGCTTACGAGCGCGCCATTACTCGCCAAAAGCTTACGGAAGGGTGGAAGGGACAGGCAACCTTCGGCCTGTCGCTGACTCGATCGACGGTCAACAACCAAACGTATTCGACCGGCGTCGATTTCTCGCGAACGGACCCTCCTGAGAATTGGCTTCGGCTCAGGAATCGAATCAGCTTCGATTTCAACTCCATCTACGGCAAGACCACGATAACCGGCGTGCCGGACACGGTGATCTCGCTCTATCACTCGGACATCGTGGACGACATCTACTTCAAGCCGCGCTGGTTCGCCTTCGTAGGGACCACATTCGACCACAACTTCAATCAAGGGCTAGACCTGCTTCAGGCCTATGGGGGCGGAATCGGAAGAGTGGTAATCAAAAACGAAAAAAGCGAGCTGGACGTAAGAGCCGGAATCGGCTTCATGGATCAGCTGTATTCCGTGCCTGGATTCAGCCGAAAATTGGTCGGCTCGCGATTTAATGAGTCGTACACGCGGACCTTCGCTCACGGAATTACCCTGAACGAAATGGCCGGGATCCGGCCGGCCTGGAACAGCATGAAAGATTACTTCACGGGATTCACGGTTGGCATCAACGTTCCCGTCTATCGCCGGTTTAGCCTGAGCGTGAATAGCTTCGATTCTTACGCGAATGACCCGCCGCCAAATTTCAAGAAGAACTCCTTTCAGTTAACTGTCGGCGGAGCCCTGACCTTCCCGTAGTTCCGGCCGCCGGAATTGCTGGAGCGGGAACAGCGCTCGAGCCATCTGTAGCGGGCCTCTCGCGAACCGCATCCATGGCGTCCTTCCAGACGATATGGAAAGATCGGAACGATTTTTCCGACATCTTATCTTCATCGAGATCCTGAATTGCGCGGATCAGCATCGCGTTCAACTTGGCCCGCAGCATCGAATGGTCGGCGCCGTCCAGGGAAGCCTCTTGGAGGATTTCCACTAGCTGTCTATTGTAGAGGTCCGAGTGGTGTTTCAGGCCTTGTAAGCCGAGACGCCTCAGTTCAGAAACCCACAATGCGATCAGGACGAAGCCGACTAATCCTAGTGCGATCAGATCGACGTTACCGGTTACGAACGAGGCTTGATTGTGGTTGTAGAAGGCCAGCGCGCCCGGATGCATCGGGGCCGGGAAATCGGCTTGAGACGGCGGTTCGGCAATCAACGCCGCCAAAGGCCGCATCGAGATATGCGCTGCCGGAATCGCGGCTGCGATTTCCTCCCTTTTCTCGATCAATACCTGAGTCAGCGCCTGGATGACGTGTTTGTCGGCGTTCCGGTGGGCCAGCAACAGGCGCTGCGTGGAAATGGAGGCGATATCGGTCGGGGGGATTGCGGGGTCGCCCAGGTACGCGCCCTTGGGAATGACCGACGGCATATATGCGGACACCTCGGCGTGCAGGGCGGCACCGTCGTCTATCGCAATCAGGTTGCCGTTGCCGCTGCCCACGAGATTCTTGATTTCGGCGTTATTAAGAGCCCTCACTCGGAAGAGCGCATCCGCTTCGTCTCTCGCGAAAGCCAAATTCGCGGATCCTTCGTCGCCGCCCAGAAAGGTGAAATCCGAAACCTTCAGTCCGAAGTGATTGGCCAGGAAGAGAAAGGTGACATATTGCCCTCCGAAACGAGGCAGGGCAATCTTTTTTCCTTTCAAATCGGCAAAGCGCGCGATCGGCGAGCCTGTGTGGACGAGAAGTTGGGAGATGTCGTTGAACAGAATCGCGACAGTCCTGGCATTGGACCCTGGCGGAACATCGGCCTGTGCCGCGCAAAGCTGAGCTTCTCCCTTGTCGAGCCGTTTCAAACTGTCGCCGGTCCCACCCGTTTCAAGGACGGCGACCTTGATTCTGGGATAGTAACGCGCCGCCACCGTCTGCAGAGCCTGCATCATAACAAAACTTTCAGCGTCGGAGGAGCCGGCGGCGATCGTGATGTTACGCTCTTTCAGTCGTAGTAGGCCATCGAACCGACGATTCCCAACAGACCCGCGGTAGCCAGCGCCAAAAGTACGGCTATGAATCTTCGCGCGATCAGTTGAGCGAGGCTAGGCTTGTCTGGCCTTACAGCCGTTCGGTCTGGCGCCTTGTCTTTCTTTAGCGAAAACATACCCTTGTGCGGCAGGCATTTAGCCTGCCGAATAAATTTGAGACACGGCAGGCTAAATGCCTGCCGCACGATATAACCGACGCCTGCGTCGGCAAGAACGTGTTCAGTTTGCCCGTTGCAGGAGCTTCGAGAAACTCCACTTCTGCGTTCCGGCCGTCGGAACGGAACTCGTCCCCTGGGTCGCGGAAGCTGGATGGGAACCGCCCATGTGGGGCCTCTCGCGAACGGTATCCATGGCGGTCTGCCAGACGATATGGAAAGAGCGGAAAGACTCTTCCGACATCTTATCTTCGTCGAGATCCCGAATTGCGCGGATCAGCATCGCGTTCAACTTGGCCCGCAGTATCGCATGGTCGGCGCTTTCCAGGGAAGCCTCTTCCAGAATTTCCACTAACTGTCTGTTGTACAGATCCGAGTGGTGTTTCAGACCTTGTAAGCCGAGACGCCTCAGTTCGGAAACCCACAATGCGATCAGGACGAAGGCGACTAGCCCCAATGCGATCAGGTCGAGATTACCGGTTACGAAGGCGCCTTGATCGTGGTTGTAGAAGGCCAGCGCGCCCGGATGCATCGGAGCGGACAGACCGGCTTGAACGGCCGGTTCGGAAATCAGCGCCGCCAAAGGCCGCATCGAGATATGCGATGCAGGAATGGCGGCTGCGATTTCTTCCCTTCTCTCGATCAGTACCTGAGTCAGCTCCTGGATGGCATACTTGTCGACGTTCCGGTTGGCCAGCAGCAGACGTTCGGTGGAAAGCGTCGCGATATCCACCAGCGGTATGGCCGGATCGCCCGAGTAGGCTCCCTTGGGAATCGTGGAGGGATTGTCGGCGGGCGCTTCGACATGCAATGCGGCGGTGTCGTCGATGGCGATCAGGTTGGACGTCCCGCTGCTCACGAGGTTCTTAATTTCGGCATTATGAAGCGGCCGAACTTTAAAGAGCGCGTCCGCTTCGTTTCGCGCGAAGGCCACGTTGGCGGCCTCATCGTCGCCCCCCACGAAAGTAAAGTCGCCATCCTTCATTCCAAAGTGATTGGCCAGGGAGAGAAAGGATGTATATTGCGCGGTACTTTTCGGCAGCGCAATGCGCTTTCCTTTCAAATCCACAACGTGAGCGATGGGCGAGTTCTTATGTATCAAGAGTTGGAAGGTGTCATTGTATAGCATCGCCACCGTTCTGGCGTTCGATCCCGGCGGAACATCGGCCTGGGCCGCAGCGAGCTGCGCGTCTCCTTTTTCGAGCCGCTGCAAGCTTTCAATGGACCCGCTGGTTTCAAGAACAGTGATGTGAATCCTGGGGTGGTAATGCGCGGTTACGGTCTTGAGAGCCTGCATGAAGATGAAGCTCTCCGCTTGAGACCAGCCGGCGGCGATTGTCAGGTTATGAGTTCTTACGCGGTCGTAAATTAATGAACCCGCAAAGCCCAGCAGGCCCGCAGTCGCCACTAACAGCAGTATCGCGACGAATCTTTGGGCGATCAGCCTGTTCAGGTTTCTACGATACGGCCGAACCGCCGGCCGGGCCGGCTCTTTTTTCCGTGAAAACATAGTGGCTCCTAAAAATAGAACGGCGCCGACGGGCAGGATCAGCAGCGCGAGAAAGACGGTGAACAACTTCGCTCCGATCCCGGTGGCGGCCATCTTTCCCGCGCCGAATGCCGCGGCTCCGAATTTCCCGGCTGAACCAAACGCCGCATTGCCTGGCGGCCCAAACGCCAAATTACCGAAGTGACCGCTCGAGACTTTACCGAATAACCCCGCCTTCCCAAAGGCGCCCGCTTTCCCGGCCGATGCTACTTTTCCGGCCGGTGCCCCTTTACCGACCGCTGCCGTATTGCCAGTGGATCCCGCCGTATTCGCAGCCGATGCCGAAGTGCCAGTGGCGCCCGCCGCATTTGCCGGCGATCCCGCATTACCGACCACCCCCGCATTCCCGAACGAGCTGGTATCGCCGAAGGACCCTGCGTTCCCGAACGATCCAACACCGCCGGTCGATGCCGCATTACCGGCCGATCCGGTGGCGCTATGGATCGATCCCGCCGCGTCGTCGAATGATCCTGTCATCGCTATCCTCCCCGGTTCATCTAATTACCGATCTCGTTCTCGCCGAAGCGGTATTCCTCAAACAGCGCCCGTAGCTGATTTCCCAACGGGTCCTCGCCCGTATCGGCAAGAAACGTGTTCAGCTCATGGCTCAAAGTCGCAAATTCCGGAAAATCCTTCGTTCTTCCAAGGTCGGCGCGCAAGCGGATCTCCTGGGCCAGTTCGATCCAGGATTGCGTGCGGGCCAGTTCGCTCCCCGTGTCTTTCAGCGCATCTTGCTGAACCGCGTAGACAAACGAACTCTGCCAAAGTTGTTGACGTACCACCGCTTCGATCTCCCGGCGCTTGGTCCGAATCGCGACAAGCTGGTCGATATACCCGTTGAATTTGTCCCGAAACACCGCAGGCTGGAGTTGGGCAGATTCTTCCAACGTGATCGTGAGGTTCTGCGCAACGTCGCGTTCCTTTTGTAGTTGCTCCCGTACCTGGGGAAGCTGGGACCGGAACGTCCGGGCAAGCGCTTTCGCCTCTTCGAGTTCGCCCATGATGGGAACAGGCACCAGGTTGATGCAGCCGCTCAAAAGCAGGGCGGGCAAAAGCAGGGCTGATAAGCGGCCTAGCCGGACTATCGCTGGAGCGGAACGGCGCAACACGCGAATCACTTCTCCGTGGCCAAGTCGGGAACGTTGCCAAGCATCAAGGGAAGATTGTCTCTCGACCCCATTACGATCACTTTGGCATTCGGGGACTTGGATAACTCCAAGGTGGCCTCGATCCCTTTCCAAACGAGCACGCTTCGCGGGATTCCGCTCACCGTATTCGCATATTGCTGAAGACCCTTGGCCTCAATCAGCTTGCGTTCCGTTTCCCGCTGTTCCTGTTGAACACGGAAAGCGGCCGCCAGCGCGTTTTGCTCGGCTACGGCCTTGGTCTGGATCGCATCTTGCACCTTTACCGGCAGCTTGATGTTGAAGAGAGCGATATCCTCGACGTCCAGAAACACGCCGCCAATCAAGCGCTTCGCATTGCCGAAGATCCGGCCTACGGACGCGCCGGTTTCCGAGCTGTAAAGCTCCTCCGGCATGAATTGCCCTATGACCTTCTGGACCGACTCGATGAGCTGTGGGACGACGATCGTTTTCACATAATCGGGGCCATACCGGCGGTGCATGTAAGGGAGGTTTTCCGGATACGGACGGAACCGGATCTGGGCGTCCAGATGAACTTCCAGGCCGTTCTTGGACAGAACCGTCATGGGCACCACCAGGCTCTGCGTACGAATTACATATTTATACGCCTTGTCCCAGGGAGCGATGATGTGCAAACCTTCGTGCCCGATCTGGTCATGGCGGGTGCCGCCGAAAAAACGATAATAAACGACGAGCGCCTCGCCCGAATCGACGGTGACCAATACCTTATCGCGGAAGATCCAGACAAAGATCCCGATCAGGACCAGAATCAAGATCAGTTTGACGATCCGCCAGCGTCCGCGCCAACGGGCACGTCTTTCGATCTTCTTAAGCGCGTTCTGTTCATTATCGGCCGCATCGGCAAATTCTTTCCGGACCGTGGCCTCGGCGCTGCGGCCGTTGGTGGCGTGGACGGTGCTCAAAACCCGCCCCCTTTGGCGCTATCGCCGGCTGGGATGACGGGCACGGACGCATCCGTGAGATCGGTTGCCGCGGTCAAAATGCTTGGTGCCTCCAGTGGAACATCTATCCTAGCTGGATTGTGTCCCAACGGTCAAGCCGGAGAATTGTCCAATGCGGAATGAGCCTGAAGCACCTGCTCGTTTCCAATAGGGAGGGAGCTCGTGGAGAAACAAAAGCCCCGATGATAAAACAACGCCGTTGCGAGCCGTCACGGTTGCCTCGCTCGGTGCATTCGAGAGCAGCAATAATTTCTCTCCGAAGAACTTGCCGCGCTGCACTCGGGCGATCTCGATTTCCCCGCCCGTTGCCGCGTGCGCTCAAACGAACGCATCCCTCGATAGTCAGGAACACGCCGGACATCCTTTGCCCTTCGGCCATCACCTGTTCGCCGCAGGCGTAGCGTTGCAGAATTCCTCCGGAGATGGCCTTTGATCCTCCCGCGCCCCGCCAGTCCCATATGAGGAAACGCCTTGAGCGCGTCCATCGGCCAGACTGTCATGCACGCTTCCGAGCTCCGGCGTTTCCTGCAGGATAATCTGCCGTAGCATGGGTACGGCATTTTCAGCCCGTCGCGCCGCGCTGCATACCACAACAAGGTCCAGAATGCCTCAACGATGTCATCAATGTGGGCATAGTCCGCAACCGCCAACCGGATTCATATCGATGCAGGAATCCTGCGAGCCCGAGTACAGAAGCTTCCGCAAGTTACTAAGGCGTCGCGTCAGAACAACTTGACGATATTCCCAGAGTATGTTCTAAAGGGATATGCAGGATGCGGCCGAACTGGCGGCAATCGCCACGAAGTATCTTTCACTTGCGCCGTTGATGGATGAGCGCATGCGTCGTCAGTGGGCTGCGGCAGAAGCTCGGGCTTATGGATGGGGCGGGTTGCGGGCGGTGAGCAGCGTGATTGGCATGTCGCCCAACACCATCCAAAAGGGTCTAGCGGAATTGGCCCAGCGGGAAGAAACCCCAGACATGCCATTACCGTCGCGCTTGCGTGTCGAGGGCGGCGGGCGGAAACGGTGC
>JBBROU010000066.1:0-29696 GCA_038229055.1 Bryobacterales bacterium
ATCAGGGGCTTCGCGCGTGGACTGTGTCCAGTCCTGGAGGGACTCCAGATCGCGGAGCGAGATTTCACGACTGTGGGCTCGCTCTAAAATATGGCGCCAGACACTCGGTGGCAAGTCATAGAAGCGAATCTTCGGCAATCGCGTCTTTACCGAAGATTGCACGTATCAAATCTTTGCCCGCCTATTCCTTCTTTCCCGGCTCATACTCAGAAAGGAAGCGGTCATAAGAAGATTTCAGCTTTTCTCTAGCATCAATTTTAGAATGGAGCAATATGCTATTTTCCTTATCCGGTCGCAAGGAGAACGACCCCGCCGCGCCGGGGTGATGGCCAATCGCAAACATCCAGAATGCGCGCATCTATTTCTCCTCGATAAAACATCCGATGGTTTTCGTGAAACGCTCCGCGACGGCACGGCCCGACATCACAGCATCAAGCGCATCCCGCAGATCTTGGCGAGTCGCTAGCGGGCGTTCTTTTCCGAAATCCACGTGCCGGTCGTCTATTCTGCCGCGATAGAGCAACGTGCCATCTGGAGAAATCACTGCAACCTCGGGAGTGACCGTCACGCCAAACTTCTTGACCAGTGCGTTGTGCGTGTCGAGGAGCACAGGAAAACGGTACTGAAAGTCCTTCGCGTATTTCCTGGCTTGTTCCATGGACGAAGCGTGCGGCAGCACCGCGTAGAATACGGCGCCTTTGGCCTCAAACTCTTGGGACAAGCGCGCCATCTCCGGCACATACCGATTTGAGATAGGGCAATCGGTCGCGACGAACTCGAACACGGCGGCGCGCTTGCCTTGAGTTTCGGCCCGGCGGTGAATGCGGCCTTCGCTATCCCGTAGTTCCCACGAACCAGTAGCGGCGTCCCAAGCGATGCCAGAAATAGCGAATGCCGCTACGATTGCGAACAGCCCAATGAATGATCTCCAAGTTGTCATGCCTCCCTAATCACTAACACTTATGGATACGACTTTGCGTCGCGATCGGGTGTAAATCTTGGTAAACATCCTACTCGTGACGCAGCGCCTCGGTTGGATTCAATCTCGAGGCGCGATTTGCAGGCAGCATTCCGAATACCAATCCAACCGCGCAGGACACCGAGAATGCGACCGTAATCGACGTCCAGGAAATCGGGATATTCACGTTGTCCACAAAGAACTGCACGCTGAGCGGGAGGGCGACGCCGACCAGAATGCCGACGATGCCGCCGCCCAGGCTGATCAGAATTGCTTCGGTGAGGAATTGGAGCAAAATTTCGCGGCGTGACGCGCCTACCGCCATTCGGAGCCCAATCTCGCGCGTGCGCTCCGTCACGGTCACCAGCATAATATTCATGATGCCGATGCCTGAAATGGCGAGAGCAATGGTCGACACCAGCACCAGCACCAGACTGAGCACGAGCGCGATACTTTTGGCGGCGTTCAGAATCGCGGTGAGATTCTCGACTTTGTAACGAGCGCCAGCACGGTGACGGCTCTCCAGAATCTTGGCGACCATGCTGGTAACAGGTTCTACCTCCTCGGGCGCACGAACCTGCACGTACATGGGATCGATCCGCTCAACGCGCGAAAAATATCGCTGTACGGTGATCGGAATGAGCACCGTTTCCTTATTCAGTTCCGATTGACCGAAGCTTTCGACCTTCTCTTTGAATGTCCCTACGACGGTGAATTGCAAGCCGTGAACTTTGATGACTTCGCCGATGGCAGACATCTGGCTGCCGTAGAGGCGTAATGCGAGTTTGTCGGTGAGCAACGCCACGTGTTGACGCAGCGACACATCGCTGGGGAGAAGAAACCGGCCGGCCAGCACCACGAGATTGCGGACCGATTTGTAATATTCGTCCGAACCTTCGACCGAAATATCCTCTTCCTTGCCATTGATCAGCATCTTGTCGAAGTTGACCGAGATGCCGGTTGCGGCCACAATGCGGTCGGCTAGTTGCTCGCGCACGGCTTCCACATCGGCGAGCTTGATGAAGTCCGCGTCGACCTGAGCGGCGGTTTGCTGGCTGCCCACCTCGTACTGGGCGAACACCATATTCGAGCCGACCCCTTCAATCTGCTCCAGAATGTAGTTCTGGCTGGTGAGGGAAATGGTGACAACAAGAATCACCGACGCCGTGCCGATAACCATCCCGAGGCCAGTCAGAAAAGACCGGACCGGATTGGAACGCAGCGCCTGGATGCTAAAACTGAGCGCCTCTCCTATCTGCACGCGTGGGAGTGTTTCAACTTCCCGCGACCTGCTTCAGAAGCCTCGCAGCATCGAGCTTGGAGGGGTCGTCGGGGGTGATATTGGCGGCCATGTACTTCTTCAGGAGATCTTTGGCTTCGTCGATATTGCGTTTCGCCCGGATGTAGGTGTCGGCGCGCGCAAAGATCACCTTGGGCGCATTTGGCGCGATTTTCTGCGCCTCAATGAAGGTCTTATCGCTCTCTTCGTAGCGGCCCCGCTTCGAGAGAAACTTAGCCAGATCGAGCAAACGGCCAACCTGCGATGGCGCAAGCTCAATGGCGCGCCGGAGCTGCTCTTCCGCGGCCGCGAACTGTTTGCGTTCTTCGGCCAATCGCGCGCGCGCATAGTGACCTTCGGTGGGATCGCGCTGGGCGATCTGGTCGGCCAGGTGAGCGGCTTTGTCGAAACCGCCGCCGAGAAAGCCGGGAGCTTGCAGATAAAACTCGAAAAGGTCGTTAACCGCTTCGACATTTTTGGGATCGAGCTGGACCGATTTCTCGAACGCCACTCGCGCTTTAGAGGCGAATCCCACGGCAGTCAGAGCGAACGAAGTCTCGGCCCGGCGCCCATAAGCCTTGCCAAGCCAGTGCTGATAGGCGGAATTGTCTGGAACTTCATGGGCGGCCTGCTCCAGCGACTCGGCGGCTTTCTTATAGTCGCCCAGCATGTAATACGATTGGCCGAGCAACTCGCGCGCGGCGACGTCCTTTTCGGGAACCGCCTGGAGAACCCGGATAGCACTCGCGAAATCAGTATTTTGATAGAATTTGCGAGCTTCGGAAAGGGGATTCGCAGCGCATAGAGACACTGCGGCCAAACCGGCGAGCGCAAGAAACCGAACTTTCATTTTCTATTTCCCAACTTGACTTAAATGCTGGATTCCGCCCATCATTATACCAACGTCTTCCTATGCCTACGACGTCCGCCGCGATTAGTCGTTGGATGCGGAATTTAGCGATCGGTTTCAGCCGTGCGCAGAAATGCAGCTAGGAAAAGCACTCCGGCTCCGCCGCCTCTACGCCGACGGCCGCGCGCTTGTGGGTCAACTGGACTATGGGCGCGAGCTGCCGATCAGCCTGGTGCATGGGTTTGCGCGGGCTAAATTGGACGCTGTAATCGTCTCGCCGGGCATGCTGGAACGGATCGCCGACGAGTTGAACGGACTGGCGGTAATTTTACGCTTGAATCTGCCGTTCGGGCGCTCCGAGCAACTGCTCAGCGTGCGGGGAGCGCTCGATTTAGGCGCCGAAGCTGTTCTTCTGACCGTGGCCATCCAGGACCCCGGCGAGGTTCATTGGCTGGGTCGGGTGACTGAGGAAGGGCGGCGATACGGCATTCCGGTGATCGCCGACATGATCGGCGAAACGGTTCGTGAACAGGTCGCCGTGGCCGGCGAATTCGGAGCGGACGTGATTCAGTTGACGCTTTCCGGCACATCCAACGACCTGCGCGATGCTGTGCGTCTGGCCGGCTGCGCAATTCACGTTGTGCCGCCGCGGCAAGGACCCACCGATCTGATGCGGACCATCGGCGGCTTTTTAGACGCCGGTGTACAGGGAATCACCCTGCAGCCCATGCACGACCAGATTCTACAGGCGGTCCAAAATCTGGTGCATGAAGGAATTTCCTTGAACGACGCGCTGCAGCTAATCGGAACCTCTTAGCCGTTGCAAGTCATTGTTACAATAGTTATTAGAGATATGCGCAAAGCAGCACTGGCGCTCCTAATTTTGGCCTTATCGGCCCAGGCCGCAAGCCTGAAGCTCTACTTGAAGGATGGCAACTTCCATGTGGCGCGTGAGTATCAGGTGCAGAAGGATCGCGTCCGGTTCTTTAGCTTGGAAAGAGGCGACTGGGAAGAGATTCCCCTGGATTTGGTGGACGTGAGGAAGACCGAGGCGGAGTCGTCGCAAAAACAATCGGCGCTGGCCGAGGAAGCCAAAATCATATCCGCCGAAGACAAAGCCGCGCGCGCATTGCAGGACGAAATCCTGAAAATTCCACAGGACGCCGGAGTGTATATGCTCGAGAACTCCGAGCTGAAAATCTTCCATTTGGCCGAGTCGTCGATTCATACCAACAAGGGACGATCGCTCTTAAAGGCGGCCGTTCCGATTCCGCTGGTGACTGGGAAAGCGACTGTCGAGATTCCGCTCGATCACGCGAGCAACATCATCACGAATAACCGCCCCGATCTGTACATTCAACTCTCCGCGGAACAGCGCTATGGGATCGTTCGCCTCACGCCGCACCGCGGCGTGCGCATTGTGGAGCGCGTGACCATTGTCCCGGTAACGAAAGATAACATCGAGGAGATGGATGAGGTCGAGATCTTCCGCAAGCAACTCACCGAGGGCGGACTGTTCAAGATTTGGCCGCAAAAGCCACTGGAGAATGGCGAGTACGCCGTGGTGGAGTACACGGCGGGCAAACTCAATCTCCAGATCTGGGACTTTGCGGTCAAGGCGAAGTAACGGCTTCGTGAAACTCCCGTTAGATCCCGCGCTGCGCGGCGTCGGCCGCCATTGCCAATGCCGTGATCGCGTCGAAAAACTTCTGCGATTGACCCTGAAAGAGCTGCATCTTGGTGAGGGCTGTAACCGCGGCCATGGCTCCCGCATTTCTAGGCAGTGAGGGCCGGATGACCGAGCAATGGGGCAACTCCTGACTGATGAAATCCGCCGGTTCGGGCATGATGAGGTTGGTCTGGTAGAGTTCCTTGTTTGGATTCGCATTCAGATTCGGAAAGGTAACTCCAGTTTCCGGATCGGTCACCGGGGCCAACGGAGAGTTCACGGCATTCCCCGCCTTGTCGTGCCAAATCGCGAAGTGGTTTACTTCAACCCCGCCAATGCTCACCACGATCCGGAGCACTTCCACGCTCGATACCTTCATGCTCATACAGGTGTATAGGCTGGAGCCTCCCTGCTCGATCGTGGCGAAGTGAAACCCGGCCGTATTCGCGATCGCCTGCATTCGCATCTCAGACGGCGTCGCGGGAGGAACCGGCTGCGGTTGGCCGGGTGGCGTATCCGTGTCGTTGAGCGGAATGGCCGGCTCATTGTTAATCGTTACTGCCTGTGGAAACGTCGCGCCGAAATCGGGATTCTCGGTGCTTCGATAGCGCGTATACCAGCTTGTATCCACGTTCAGATTCATCAGGTTGGTCAGCCGCATCTTCGGCTTGGCTCCCGTGGCCATGGTACTCGGTAACGTTCGAAACTCGTTCAAATTCACCGGTTGCGCGCCGCGAGATACCAGGTAGGCGTTCAGAAATTCCGCGTGCGAGATCTCATCATCGGTATTGTCGGTGATGTATTGCGGCATATCTCCATCCAGGTTCTGGAGAGCAAGGATATATGCGGGGTTGCCCCCATTCACGCCGCCGAGTTCGTTGTATTGAACCCACAGGTCGGATTCAATCAGTTCGGCGGCAGCCAGGAATCGAAGGACATCCGCGTCCCCTTTGGTGATTGCCGGAGCGGCGGAAAGTGAGGTGGCCGGTAGCGCGACGCCAATTGCGCCGAGGCCTTGGAGGAAAGAACGGCGCCTGACCACATTATTCCAGCGACCGTTAATTGTGTCAGTCGCCGGTGAATCGTTTTGCAATAAGGTCTTACTCATGCTGATGACCTAGCCTTTCGTATGAACTGACCTTATTGGACCTCCTATCGGAAAACCATGTGTGTTAGAGCTGTAAAAGTTTTGTCAATAAAACCTCGCACTCGAACGCATTGAACTGTTTGATACACGGCTCCGATCGGTTCACTCGATTGTAAGCACTTCGTTATTTTTTAAGAGCATTCTCGACGGCGCTGGCGACCTCCGGAGATTCAGGCGTCACGCTGGAATCAAAGCGCGCGACAACTTGTCCGCTCTTGTCGACCAGGAACTTTGTAAAATTCCACTTAACTTCCGGACCCGATCCGGTGAGGAACTTGTACAGCGGCGCTTTGTCTTCGCCGAGCACGGAGATTTTGGAGAACATGGGGAAATCGACCGCGTATTTGCGACTGCAGAACGTCTTGATCTCTTCGTTCGTGCCAGGCTCCTGCGCGCCGAAATTGTTGGCGGGAAATCCTAAAATGACGAAGCCCTGATCTTTATACTTTTTGTAAAGCGATTCGAGCCCGGCATACTGCGGGGTAAAACCGCATTGGCTGGCGACGTTGACCACCAGCGCCACCTTGCCTTTGTAGCCGGCGAGGGGCGTGGGGGTGCCGTCAATCGATTTTTCGGTGAAGTCGTAAACGCTGGAAGCGGCGGAAGCGATCATGGCAATGGTCCCGAAGAGAACGGCGGTTGCGAAAGTCTTTCTGTGCATAGCTTATCCTAACTAATAAATGACCCGGATCTCCGTGTGGCTGATTGCCCCGATCCTGTGCGCGTCCGCGCTGCTGCTTCTTTTCGGCGCCGCGCCGAGCGCCGATCTCGACAAGCTGTGGCATCTTCGCAACCTGGGCAAGGCGTTCTACGAGAACCCGACGACGCAGAAAGAGGCCGTGGAACAGTTTCGCAAAGCGCTTGCGGCGAATCCGAATTCAGTTCGCGAGCATATCAATTACGGGCTCGCGCTGTTGAAAGCGGGGGAGACTCCGCAAGGAATCGCCGAGTTGAGGAAGGCGCAGCAGCAGGACCCGTCCATTCCGCACACCTGGTTTTCGCTTGGCATCGCGGCCAAGAAAGACGGCAATAACGAAGAGGCAATCGCCCAGTTGGAACAGATGATCAAGCTGGTTCCCGACGATGCGATCTCGCACTACAACCTCGCCGTTCTCTACAAGCTGACCGGCAGCCAGGAGCGCGCGCGCGCCGAATTTCTGAGGGCCATCGAGCTGAATCCGAATCTGGCCGCCCCGCATTATCAGTTATCGAGCTTTTACCGGCAATCGGCCAAACCGGAAGACGCGGCCCGCGAGATGGCTGCGTTTATGGAGTTAAAGAAGCGCGCCGGCAGCACGGCATCCGAGGATCTGGAATCGAATAACTATTCCGAAATCTACGAGATCATTGAGCCGCTGCCCGTGCCTTCCGCGCCGGCCACCCTGAAATTCGTCGATCGGAGCCTTGGGACGCTCGACGCGGCGAACGCGGGATTGGCGGCCATTGATGTGACCGGGCAACGGAAGGCGGACCTGTTGGCATGGTCGTCGTCCGGAATCGTGGTTTCGCGCAACGGGGCCGACGCGGCGAAGATCCTGCCCGACGTTCGCGATGTGGTTGCAGTCATTCCGGGAGACTACGACAACGACGGGCTGAGCGACCTTTGCGTGCTCACGCGAACCGGCGCGGCGCTTTTTCATAACCAGAAGGGCGTGTTCACGAAAGCAGAGATTGCCCTTCCGGACGGCCCCTACACCACGGCGATCTGGCTCGATTACGACCACGATTACGATCTGGACCTGTTCCTGCTGGGACCGTCGCCGAAGTTGATGCGCAACAACGGCGACGGCACGTTCACCGACCAGACCGGGGCGTTTCCGTTTGCCAAGGGGAACGCGGTCGCGGCAACTCTTTTTGCGCGCCAGCTCGAGACTTCGGCGCGCGATCTGGTAGTCAGCTACGCCGATCACTCGGGCGTTCTCTATTTAGACAAGTTAAACGGAGTGTTCGAAGTGCTTCCGATCGACTCGCTACCGGCCGGCGCGACTTCGCTGGTTGCGGCCGACTTCAATCACGATGCTTATATCGATCTGATCGCTTCGTCAGCGGCCGGATTGACGCTTATCGAGAATCACCGAGGCGAATTGCGCGCTTCGCCAAATCCGCCGGCCGGCAAGGGTCCCATAGCCATCGCGAATCTGGATGACCGGACAGCCGACGATCTGGTTGCGGGCACCACGATCTTTCGGAACAATGTGGCCGCGCCTTGGACGCTCGCTGAAAGGACGCTGCCATCGGCCGTAGCGATTGCCGCGGGGGATTTCCGCAATACGGGCCGCGACGATATCGCGCTGATCGCTGGTGATGGCACGCTGCATCTATTTGAAAACGAAACCACCACGCGCAACCAGTTTCTGCGCGTGGGGATCACGGGAATCAAGAACGTGAAGCTCGCGCCCGGCGCCACCGTGGAAGTAAAGGCCGGTGCCACGTATCAGAAAAAGATCTACACGGGCGTGCCGCTGGTCTTCGGCTTGGCCTCCTATGCCGATGCCGATACGGTGCGCATTGAGTGGCCCAATGGGATGATCCAGAACGAGCCGAAACAGCTCGCCTCTCACACGCTGCACTTCCCGGAGGCGCAGCGGATGTCGGGCTCGTGCCCGATGATCTTCACCTGGAATGGCCGGCGCTTCGAGTTTGTGACGGACGTTCTGGGCGTCGCTCCGTTGGGCGCCAGCTCCGGCGATGGACATTATTTCCCCGTGGATCACGACGAGTACATACAGATTCGCGGCGACCAACTTCACGATGTTGACGGGAATTACGAAATCCGGATCACCGAAGAGCTGCGCGAGGTTTCTTATCTCGACAAGGTGCAACTGATCGCGGTCGATCACCCCGCGAACAGCGAAGTTTTCACCAACGACAAGTTCAAGTCGCCTCCGTTCCCGGAGTTCCGGCTCTTCGGTGCGGCCCGGCGGATCTATCCGGAACGTGCCACGGACCATCATGGGCGCGACGTTCGCGCTGCGCTGCTGCATCGTGACAAGGTTTATCCCGATGCCTTCGCGCGCGACCTCTCCGGGGTGGCCGAACTGCACCGTCTGGATCTGGATTTCGGGCAGTCGGCCGCGGACAATCGCGCGGTCCTGATCCTGAACGGGTGGGTCGATTGGGCCGATGGCAGCACGTTTCTCGGAGCGTCGCAGCACACGGGAGGAGGGCTGATCTTCCCGTATTTGCAGGTTCAGGACAAAGGCGGGCAGTGGCGCACGGTGGTTGCGGACATGGGGATCCCGGCGGGCAAACCGAAGACCATCTCGGTCGATCTCACCGGCAAGTTCCTTTCTTCATCGCGCAAGGTTCGCATCGTCACGAACCTGTGCCTCTATTGGGACGAAATTTTCCTGTCCGACAATTCCAGTACGCCGAACGTGACGCTCACCGCGATGGATGCGAGCGCCGCCGACCTGCACTACCGCGGATTTTCGAAACCGGTCATTCATCCGGCGCGGCTGCAGCCGGAGAATTTTCTGTACGATCGCCGGATTCCGCTCTCGATGTGGAACCCGACGCCTGGCCTTTATACGCGCTACGGCGATGTGCGCGAATTGACCACGGCGATTGACGACGAGCTGGTGGTGATGGGTTCGGGCGATGAACTTCGGCTGCTCTTTCCCGCGACGAAACTACCGGCGCTACCGTCCGGCTGGACGCGCGATTTCCTGCTGCTGGTCGATGGCTGGGCTAAGGACGCCGATGCCAACACGGCCTATTCTCAGAGTGTCGAGCCGCTTCCCTTTCACGACATGAGCGCCTATCCGTACCGGAGCGATGAACATTACCCGGCCGATGCGGCGCACCAAGTCTACCGGAAGAAATATTTGACACGGCCGGCGCTGCGGCTGATCCGTCCGCTCACTTAATGGCAGTTCCCGCCACAACGACGTCTCGCACACCCACGGCGCAGTTGACGCTCGGCTTGCTGCTGACACTAGCGGCGGTCGCCGTGTTTTCCGCATACACGCTGAACCAGATCCACGGATTGCGGAGCCTGCAGACGCAGACGGTTGACCGGAATCGCAAGGATTCGCTGCAACTGCTGCGCATCCAGAACGATTTGCAGGCCCTGGGCCTGGCGATGCGCGACATGCTCGATAACGAAGAGCCGTATCCGCTGGAAGCATGGAAGAACCAGTTCGAACGCGTGCATGCGGATTTGAACGACGCGCTGCAACTGGAAAGCCAGCTTGCCCCGGCGCAGCGCAACCCTGAGCGGCAGCGTTATTTCGCGAACTCGCTAACGCAGTTTTGGACTTCCGTCGCGCAAGTTTTTTCGGCCGCTAACCAGGATTCCGGGGCTAGCTCCCGCGACCTGATTCGTACGTCGTTGCAGCCGCAGCAATCGGCGCTGGCTACGACCGTCGCGCGTCTCCTGGTGCAGAATAACGAAGCCGAAGAACAGGCGGTCACGCAGATCCAGGCGATCTACTCGCACGTGGAACGGGACATTTATCTATTCGTCGGCGCCGTCCTGGTGATGATCGCACTGACCAGCTTGTATCTGATTCAGTTCACGCGGCGGCTTTTCGATCAGCTTGCGCGGCTCTCCTCACAACGTAGCGACTTGGCACGCAAACTGATCACCATGCAGGAAGAGGTGCTGCGCTCCATCGCGCGCGAGCTGCACGATGAGTTCGGGCAGATCCTGACGGCGATCGGCGCTATGCTGACGCGCGCGCAAAAGCAAGCTCCCGCCTTGCAGGCGGATCTGCTCGAGATCCGGGAGATCACCCAGCAGACGCTCGAGAAGACGCGCGGCCTGTCGCAGTCGCTGCACCCCGCGGTACTGGATAATCAAGGTTTGGAGCAGGCCATGGACTGGTACATTCCGGTGTTCGAAAGGCAGACAGGCATCCGCGTGGATTACGAGAAATCCGGTAAGAGCCCAGTGATTCCGGATGCCATCGCTATTCATGTGTATCGCGTTCTTCAAGAGGCACTGAACAATCTGGCGCGGCATTCGCGTTCATCGCTGGCGCGCGTGCGGGCGAAGTTCTCGGCGGAACGTCTGGAGCTCGAAATCGAAGACAATGGCGTCGGTTTCGATGAGCAGGCGACCGTCGGCAAGCGCGGCATCGGCATGGTCGCCATGCGCGAACGCGCCGATCTGCTACACGCCAAACTTGAATTTTTGCATCCAGCGGCGGGCGGCACGCTGGTGCGCCTGGATGTACCGCTGCAGCATTCTTAGAAACGGTAATACGAAATTATGCCCTCACAAATCACCGTTCTTCTGGCCGACGATCATGGCTTGGTGCGCAAAGGCTTCCGCCGTATTCTGGAGGACGACCCCGCGATACAAGTAGTCGGCGAAGCGCCGGACGGCGTGCAAGCGGTGAAGCTCGCGCGGGAGCTGCATCCGCAAGTAGTCGTGATGGATATGTCGATGCCGGACCTTAACGGGATGCAGGCCACCATCGAAATCCTGAAGCACGATCCCAAGACGGCGATCTTGATTTTGAGTATGTATTCGGAAGACAGCTATGTGCGGAACGCACTGTCGGCGGGGGCGCGCGGCTACATTCTCAAGAACGCGATGGATATCGACCTGGCCGGAGCCGTAAAGAAGATTGCCGCGGGGGACCGTGTGATCGGACCGGGCCTGCTGCAATCCGAACCGCCCGATCCGGACCCATTGACGCCGCGCGAGAAGCAGATTCTGCAGCTCATCGCCGAGGGCAAGTCGAATAAAGAAGTGGCCGTGCTGCTGAATCTGAGCGTCAACACGGTGTCGGTTCACCGCGCCAATCTGATGGAATCGCTGGGAATCCACAACACTGCGGAGCTGGTGCTCTATGCCGTGAGGAAAGGATTAGTCCGGATTCCGTGAACCGCCGCCAGTTTGTCTTGGGCGCTTCGTCACTGGTTACGGCGTCGGCCACTGCGGCCGTTCCGGGCTTCCGTCTTACCGAAATCAGCAGGCAGGCAGGCATCGATTTCCGCCACAATAGCGGGGCGTTCGGAGGCAAATTTCTGCCCGAAACTTTGGGGTCGGGCTGCGCCTTTCTGGATTACGACAACGACGGCTGGCAGGACATTTTACTGATCAACGGGATGGATTGGCCGGGGCATAAGCGCCAGCACTCCACGCTTCGGCTCTATCGCAACAATCGCAACGGCACGTTTACCGATGTCACGCGGCGCGCCGGTTTAGACGTGGAGCTTTACGGCATGGGCGTCGCAGTGGGGGACTTCAACAACGATGGCTTCCCGGATATTTACGTCACCTGCCTCGGGCAGAGCCGGCTCTTTCGGAATACCGGCAAGGGGACGTTCATCGACGCGACGGCAGCCTCGGGCTTGGGCGCGCGCACCGGTTTCAGCACATCGGCGCTGTGGTTCGATTACGACCGCGATGGGCTTTTAGACCTGTTCGTCTGTAATTACGTGCGGTGGTCCCCGGCGCAGGATGTCTTCTGCAGCCTGGATGGAAAGCAAAAGGCATACTGCACGCCGGAAGCCTATCGCGGCTCAACCTGCTGGCTATTCCGCAATCGTGGTAACGGCACATTTGAAGACGTGACCGCCAGGAGCGGGATCTTCGATAGCAGCTCGAAGTCTCTGGGTGTCGCTCTCCTCGATTACGATCAGGACGGCTGGCCGGATCTGTTCGTCGCCAACGACACGCAGCCGAATAAACTCTACCGCAACAAGCGCGACGGAACCTTTGAAGACGTGGCGGTGAAGGCCGGCATCGCGTTTTCCGAGGATGGCAAGGCGCGCGCGGGAATGGGGGCTGACGTCGCGGATTTCGAGAACTCCGGAACGGCCGGGCTGGTGGTTACAAATTTCGACAACGAGCTGCTGGGTCTGTATCGCGGCGCGAAGAACGGCGTCTACACCGACATCTCTCCCCGCTCGGATGTCGGGCCGGCGACGCGCCACAGCCTCGGTTTCGGCTGCTTCTTCTTCGATGCCGATCTGGATGGGTGGCTCGACCTGTTGGTGGTGAATGGCCACATCGATGACACGGTGCGGAACCTTCGCCGCGATGTGCAGTATGAGCAGCCGCCGCATCTGTTCCTCAATCAGGGCGGAGGCCGCTTCCGCGACGTGGCCGCTGCTATCGGCGGTGATTTCGCGGTGGCAAAGGTGGGGCGCGGCGCTGCCTACGGCGATATCGACAACGACGGCGATCTCGACATTTTAATCACCACCAACAATGGAACGGCCCGGCTATACCGCAATGATCAGACCTCTGGAAACCGGTCGATCCGATTTCAGCTCACGGGAACGAAATCCAATCGCGACGCGATCGGCGCCATGGTGCGGATCGAGTATGACGGGCTGCACGCCGCTCGCATGGTGAAGAGCGGTTCGAGTTTTCTGTCGCAATCGGAACTGCCCGTGACTTTCGGCTTAGGAAGGCGCGACAGCGTTAGTCGCGCGGTCATCACTTGGCCCAGCGGATTCGTCCAGGAGATAAAGAATTTAAAGGCCGGAACGCACAAACTTACCGAAGGCCGCTAAGCTTCCCGCATTAAAGTATTACGGTTCCATTGACATTCGTAACTTCCACGGCGTATGCTTTCCAGATATTTCGTAATTCGGGCTTGATCTTTGACAGGGGGGATTTCATGCGACACGCAGGAAAATGCTTTCGTGCGCTTCTGCTTGCGATGGTAGCTATCACTGGAGTGGCTTCCGCGCAAACTGTGCAGGGCGTGGTCACTGGGACGATTACCGATACGTCGGGAGCGGTTTTGCCCAACGTAAGCGTAACTCTTACCAACGACGCAACAGGGATTGTACAAACAGAGACAACGCTAAACGACGGAGTGTACCGGTTCGCGCTGGTTCCTCCCGGGGTTTATACGCTCTCAGCCAAGTCCGGTGGCTTTACCGAACACATCATCAAAGGCATCAAAGTGGATGCCAGCAAAACTATTCCGGTGAACGCGACGCTCACCGTGGCGACAGCTTCCACCACGGTGGAGGTGTCGGCGCAGGAGAACATCGTTCAAACCGAGAGCTTCGATCTAGCCACGACGGTGAATCTGAAAGCCCTTGAGAATGCGCCGCTGATCACCCGCAATGTCTATGATTTGGCGTTCTTGGCCCCTTCAGTCACTCAGGGGATGAACGGAAACGCGGCTTCGGGGGGAGCGCGCGAGTCCGGAACCGCTTTTCTGCTCAACGGCGCCGACAACAACAACAACTTCAACGAGGGCTCATTCAACATCACGCCGCCGCTCGAATCGGTTGGCGAGTTCACGGTGTTGACAAACTCGATGAGTGCCCAATACGGACGCGCGGCTGGCGCCATCGTGAGTGCCTCGCAGAAATCCGGTACGAACCGCTTACATGGCGCGGCTTACGAGTACAACCGCAACCGCTCATTCAACTCTTCCGACTTTTTCTCGAACCGCCAGGGCAGCGTGAAGCCGAAGTACATCCGCAACCAGTTCGGCGGCGAGATTGACGGGCCCATCATCAAGGACAAGACGTTTTTCGCGTTTGCCTACGATCAGGTGTCGCTGAAAACCGGCGGCGATATCGACAACCAAGCGCCGACTGCCAGCGAATTGGCCGCGATCACCAACGGTGCCGGCCCACTTGCTCAGTACTACCTGCAGAAGTATCCGCTCCTAACGGCCACTACCCCTTGTCCCGGCCAGGCAGAGAACGCGCCGGAATCCATCGGGCACATCGGGTGCATCCACGTTTTCGATCCCAATAATATTCCGCAGCACAACTACTTCGGCAAGCTGGATCACTCTTTCGGGCTAAAGGATCGGCTGAGTTTCACCGCCAATTTTAACCGGCTGACCAACACCGACCTTTACGGCGGCGGCCACCCCTACACCAAGCCGATTTCCAGTATTGATAACGAGCACTATCACAACCTGGGATTGGTCGAGACGCACATCTTTAGCCCGCGTATCGTTAACGAGCTAACCATCGCGCACAACCGGCATTACAGTGTGTCGACGGAAGGTAACGGGAAATCAACCGATCCCGAAATCGCCATCGATGGCGCCAACTATGGCGGATACGGTTTCGGGTTCGGAGCTTTCGAAGGGGGCCTCAAAGCTGGTTTCGTTCAGGACCGCTGGCAGGCCCAGGACAACCTGAGCTATACCGTCGGCCGCCACTCTTTGAAGTTGGGCGGCGGTATGCAATACGGCATTTTTTATCGCGATTGGGATTTGGGTTCGCCCGGCTATTATGAATTCGGCAACACCACGGGAGTTTCGGCGGCCGATGCAGGCAGCCTGACTTCGGCCGGTTTAATCGGGGCCGATGGCGGTGTCGACTCCAACGCCAGCAATTTCCAGAAAGACTTTCCATATTTCCAGGAGCTCTCGATCGATCCTCATGCCGGGACGAAGGGCAACGCTTACCGGCACTTCACGTACAAAGACGCCAATGTCTTTGTCAACGACGACTGGAAGTTTTCGAAGCGCCTCACCCTGACCCTCGGGTTACGGTGGGAACGGTATGGCGCGCCATCCGAAGTGAACGGAAAGCTCGCACAGTTCACAAATCTAACCTGCCTTGATCCGACCTGCATCAAGAATGCGCGCGTCACTCCGGTGAAGAGCATGTGGAAGACCAATAACAGGGACTTCGCCCCGCGTGTCGGCTTTGCGTGGGACGTGTTCGGAGCGGGCAAGACTTCGGTGCGCGGCGGATACGGAATCTCCTATGACCGCATCTTCGACAACGTTTGGTCGAACGGTTCGTGGAACCCGCCGTTTTATGCGCTGCTGGATCTCGATGCAACCGGAAGCGACGTCTTCGCATACACCGTTCCCGGATCGCTCGGTGCCGGATCGTATGTGCCGGATTCACTGCCCGGCGCCGCGGGGCGAGTATCGGTGCGGACGATGGACGTCCATCTGCGCGACGCGTCGGTTAACAACTATTACATGGGCGTGGAGCACCAGATATTCTCAGATTTCCTGGTGCGCGTGAATTATCAAGGGTCGTTTGGCCGGCACCTTCCGGTATTGATGAACCTGAACCGCTACGACGGGCAGGCATATAACAAAAACCTATCGTCGATTCGCCCGAACCCTTTGTACACGGGCTTCAACTATCGCGCCAATAACGTGAATTCCAACTACAATGCCATGATCGTAGAACTGCAGAAGCGGTTCAGTAGAGGCCTGCAATTCCAGGGCAGCTACGCATGGTCGAAGCTGATGGATTACGGCTCGGACCTGTTCACCGGGGAGACTGGGCGCCAGGCCAACAGCCAACCGTACTATGCGGTCAGCAACGCTCACCGGAACTTCGACTACGGTCCGGGCGCGTTCGACCACACCCACACCTTCAAACTGAACTTCGTTTATGAGATTCCGTTCTTCAAGGCGCAGCAGGGATTCTTCGGGCAGGCACTGGGCGGATGGCAGCTTTCAGCCTTCTACCAAGGGTACTCGGGACATCCGCTGGAAATTTACAACAGCCGGGCTCGCAAGCGCGGGAACGCCAAGGATCCCAATGGTTTTCTTGAAAACATCGGCGGCGATTACAACCTCGATGGCTTAGGTCATGACCGTCCCGATTACACCGGCACGAGCTTCAGTGCCGCGTACTCGAACAATAGCCCGGCGGATGGGATTTTCAAGGACAACAATCCGATCGGGTGCGGAGCCGCGGGCCAGACGTCTACGAACATCGCCAAATGCAATGCGGCGAACGGCGTCACCACGCCGAACACTTTGTTCGTGAATCCGGCGGGTAATGGCATTCGTTTTGGAAACTTGGGCCGCAACACGTTTCGAGGTCCCTGGTTCAATGGCTTGAACTCCTCGCTTACCAAGAGCTTCAAGATCAGGGAATCGCTGAAGCTGCAGGTGCGCTTCGATGCACTGAACGTCCTCAACCACCCGAACTTCGATAACTTCGATACGAACCTGAATAGCTCGAATTTCGGACGGGCGCTTAGTCTGGTGGGAGACTCCTTCGACACCGCGGCAGTCGCGCGGCGCTTGCAACTCGGGGCGCGGATCGTTTTCTAAAACCCGAGCACACAAAAAAAGGGGCAGGCGCTCACGGGCGGCCTGCCTTTTTTTATGCAGAGTCTATACTTGGGAGATGAGGGGTAAGCAGGGCAGCGTCAGCGAAACTGACCTGCCGGTGGGTGACTTCGCGGCATCTCTAAGCGAAGTTCACGGCACGGTCGGGACCTCGCACACCGCCGTATGGCGGCGGCTGTTCGCGTTCGCGGGTCCGGCGTACCTGGTGAGCGTCGGCTACATGGACCCGGGAAACTGGGCCACCGACCTCGAAGGCGGCGCCAGGTTCGGATACCAACTCTTGTGGGTGCTGGTGCTTTCGAACCTGATGGCGATTCTGGTGCAGACGTTGGGTGCGCGTCTGGGAATCGTCGCCGGCCGGGACTTGGCACAGGCGTGCCGCGAGACTTATCCAAGGCCGGTCAGCATCGCACTTTGGATTCTCTGCGAAATTGCGATTGTCGCGTGCGATTTGGCCGAAGTGCTGGGTGCGGCGATCGCGCTGAACTTGCTCTTCCACATCCCTTTGATTTTCGGGGTGGTCGCGACGGCCGCCGACACGCTGCTGCTGCTGTGGTTCCAGAGGTTCGGCATCCGGTTCGTGGAAGCCTTTGTACTCGCGCTCATTGTGGTGATTGCCGGATGTTTCGGCATCGAGATGTTTCTGGCCAAGCCGGAGATGTTGCCGCTGGTGCGGGGCTTGGTTCCTCGCATCACCGGAGAAAATCTCTACATCATCATCGCGATCATCGGCGCCACGGTGATGCCGCACAATCTCTACTTGCACTCGGCGCTGGTGCAGACGCGTCGCATCGGGCCGGACGAAGGCGCTAAGCGCCGCGCATGCAAGTACAATCTGGTGGATTCGGTGATCGCGCTGAATGGGGCCATGCTGGTGAACGGCGCGATCCTAGTGATGGCCGCGGCCGTTTTCTTCCGCACCCATACTCCCGTGCATGAGATCCAGGAAGCTCACTTGCTCCTCGCCCCTCTGATGGGCAGCGCCGTCGCGGGTATGGTATTCGCGATCGCGCTGCTATGTTCGGGGCAATCGTCCACGCTGACCGGAACCATGGCCGGCCAGATCATCATGGAGGGCTTCCTGAATGTCCGGGTGCGTCCTTGGCTTCGGCGGCTGGTTACGCGCCTGCTGGCGGTGGTGCCTGCCGTCCTGACGATTTACTTCCTCGGCGATCACGGCACTTACAAGTTGCTGATTTTGAGCCAGGTAGTGCTGAGCATGCAGCTACCGTTCGCCATCATCCCGCTGGTGCATTTCACCAATGACCGCACACGGATGGGGGTGTTCGCCAACAACGCCTGGGTTCGCATACTGGCCTGGATGACGGCGATTTTAATAGTCGGCCTGAATGTCTGGCTCCTGGTTACATCTGTGCAGGAGTGGGCCGGGGCGGCAGGGCCTTGGAAATCGACCGTTTACGCCGGGGCGATCGCGGCCGGCTTGGCGCTGGCCATGCTGCTGATTTGGATCACCCTCCAGCCTGCGCTCTACGAGTGGCAGCGGCGGCTGCAGCGCGATACGCTCGGTATCCGCGAGAACATCGACACGTCGCTGCCGGTGCTCTCCTATCGCCGGATTTTGGTGCCGCTGGATCATTCCAGTTTGGACCGGCAGGCAATCGCGCACGCGGCGGCGATGGCCCGGGTTCACGGCGCGAAGCTGTTTCTGCTGCACGTGGAAGAAGGCGTGACCAGCCAGGTTTACGGATCACTGGCGTCCACCGCGGAAGTTGAAGCGGGGCAGAAGTATCTCGCGGAATTGGTGGAGTCCCTGCGCGATTACAAAATCGAAGTGGAGACGGCGACGAGGCATTCGCTGTTTCCGAAACGCGAAATCGTGCGCTTTGCGCGTGAGATTAAGCCGGATCTTCTCGTCATGGGAGCGCACGGCCACGGGCGGCTGAAGGACTTGATCTTCGGCAACACTATCGACCCGGTGCGGCACGAGCTGCAAATTCCGATCCTGGTGGTCCGCGACGGCAGATGAGATTGCGGCAAAACTTGAGGCACAACTGTCTCATGGCGTGTCGAAGCAACTCAGAGAAGTGGGACGAATGCGTTTAAGTTCCGCAGATTCAAGGGCGCTCCGCGGCTTGCGGATTGCACCAATCCGAGGCATGCGGCATCTGTTCTTGCTTGTGGCGGCGGTGTGCCTGTGGTCGGGCGGGCCGGCTCGCGGGGCCACGTTGCAACAACTGTCCCTGGATGAAATGACGGCCAAAGCCACTGCCATCGTCCATGGCCGGGCATTGGAGCATTACGCCACTGCGCAAGGTCCGACGATCTTCACGCATTACCGCATGCAGGTATCCGAGACGTTGAAGGGAACGGCCGCGGGCACGATTGAGGTGGTACTGCCGGGTGGAACCGTGGGCCACATGCGGCAGACGTTTGCCGGGATTCCGACGCTCACCGAGGGCAAAGACTATCTGCTCTTTCTGTGGACCGGCAAGGGCGTCACGCAATTGATCGGGTTCACGCAGGGGCTATTCGAAGTCAGCACGGATGCCAGCGGCAAAACGATGGTGTCGCGGGTGGCATCGGGCGAGTTGATGCTGAATCGGGCGGGAACGCCGGTTCAGGATCAGCCCGTGCGGATGCCGCTGCCGCTCTTCACTGCGCACGTGAAGAGCATTGTCGATAAAGGCTCGAAATGAAGCGCAAACTGATCGGAATCGCAGTCGCGGCGCTCATTTCAGGAATGCCGGCGGGCGCGTATTACCACTTCACCCACTACACCGGGCGCGCAACGCCATATGGGCCGGTGCCCGAGAAATTCGACTTGGCGGGGCTGCCGAACAAGACCATCACGTTTTTCGTGTCCGATACGGGGCCGGCGCAGTTTGGGACCAATGATAGTTTCCCCTCGGTGCTCAGCCAAGTGCGGCACGCCACGCGGGTGTGGGATTCCGTCGAGACCTCCGATCTGCGCGTGGCGTTTGGCGGCTTGTACACGGCCGGTGTTCCGCAAGCGAGTCCTGGCGCCGCGGTAGTGTTCGAAGATCTGCCTCCGGGGGTGCTGGCGTACGGCGGCCCTACGTCGCGTTCGACGCCGGTTGACGGCGCCAACGGGGCAATCACCCCGATCGAGTTTTCCGAAGTGCATCTAAGCCGGGATTTTACGCAGCGCCCGGGACCGAGCTACACCGAAGGCTTTTTTCTGACCGTGGTTCATGAGATGGGCCATGCTTTGGGGCTGCAGCATACCTTCACCTCGAGCGCCATGTCGACCGCAGCCACACGCGCAACCTCACTATCCAGGCCGATCGATGTGGATGACATTGCCGGAATCTCGCTGCTCTATCCCAATGCGAAGTTCGGAAGGCGCACGGGATCGATCTCCGGCCAGGTGGTTTGGCGAGAAGGAAAGGATCGCGATCACGGCGTCCATATGGCGTCGGTAGTTGCCATTCGCAATGGCTCGGCGGCGATCAGCGCGATCACGAATCCGGATGGAACTTACCGGATCGATGGCGTGCCGCCGGGGCAGTATTTCGTTTATGTGCATGCGCTGCCGCCGACCGCGGACATGGTGTCACCGCGGGATCCCGACGGAAATCTCGTGGATCCGGATGGCGCTTTCGACACGCAATTTTATCCGGGGACGACGGAGGTCTTGAAGGCTTCGACCGTCGGCGTGAAGGCGGGCGGAGTTAATGACGGTGTGAACTTCTCGGTAAAGCCGCGCGGTTCGGTGCCCATTTATGGCGTGTCGCTCTACAGCTACTTCAACCAGAACACCGTAGCGGTGAAGCCGGCGTTTCTGGACATTACCGGCGGATTCGGGACGGCTGTGGCTGCCGGGGCGGGCCTGGGTTCGGACGGCAATGCGGCCGACGGCTTGAATGTGCGCATCATGGGCGGCTCGGCGAGCTTGCTTCCCAATGGGATCCGGCCGTATGCGGCCAGTGGCTTCACATATATTGCGCTCGATGTCAGGTTCGCGCTGGGCGCGGGAACGGGGCCGCAGCATCTGATTTTCTCTCAGCCGGATTATGTGTATGTGCTGCCGTCCGGACTGAACCTGGTGCAGAATGCGCCGCCGTCGGTGTCGGGTGTCAGCAATAACGGCGATGGCGCGGTAACCGTTACGGGGAAAGGATTCGCGCCCGATAGTCTTATTTATTTCGATGGGTTGCCGGGAACCATATCTTCACTGGACGCGGCCAATGGGATCGCGGCAGTCGTTCCGCCGACGGGTGCCAGCGCGCAGAATGCGACCGTTTCGGTCTACAACTCCGACGGGCAAAATTCGTTTTTCCTTCAGAACAACGCGTCAGTGACGTATTCGTACGACTCCGCAGCCGCGCCGTTTCTGACTTACAGCCCGAGTTCATTGCCTGCTGGGAGCGAGGCGATGGTGAGCGTCACCGGCACGAACACGCACTTTGCCCAGGGAGCCACGGTGGCGGGCTTTGGATCGAGCGACGCGTATGTGCGCCGGCTTTTCGTGCTGGATGCGACGCACCTGCTGGCGGATGTGGCGATTCCCGCGGGCGCTGCGACAACAACAACGGAAGTGAGCACCGTATCCGGATTTCAGGTGGCGGCGCAGCCCGGTGGGTTCCAGATTCTGCCGCCGGTTTCTACCATGCCGGTTACGGTTCCAGTCCTGATCAACGCCGTCCCCGGCCAGAGCGGCACCTATCCCGGCGCGATCATGAGCCTGTTCGGATCGAATATGGTCTCTGGGAACGCGACACCGATAGTGACGCTCAACGACATGTCCGCGAAGCTGCTCTACGCCTCGCCGACGCAGATCAATCTGCAAATTCCGAACGGCCTGCGCGCCGGCCCGGCGATTCTGCGGCTCAACAACGGCGTGGATAATAACCTGCCCGTGGCCGTGGGGATCGATCCGTCGCCCGCGTTGATTTCGGCTATCTTGAACTCCGCTGGAAACACGATCGACAGCAACCGCCCCGCACATCCCGGAGACATGGTTACGCTCGCGCTGAACGGATTCGCGGACGGCGGCCCGGTGGCGACGGACCGGGTCCGCGTGAATGTCGGCGCGGTGGATTACGCGCCGGTCGCAGTCAAACGCGCCGACACTTCAGGTACGTACCAAGTGCAGTTCGCGCTTACCGATGCGGTGAGCACGGGCTTGCAGCCGGTGATCGTCTACATCGACGGGCGCAGCAGTTTGCAGAACGCAATCAATGTCGTCAACCCGTAGATCGCATGGGCGGCTGATGTATAATCGCCCGCATGCTGAGCAATGATTTCTTTGCGCGACGTAAGTTCTTAAGGCGTTTGGCGGGTGCATCCGCCTTGGGTGCGGTGCCGGTCGCGGCTTCAGCGGCGGCTCCACCTTCAGCAAGTCCCACCCTGCTTCCAGCGTACGCGCGCACGCTCGATTACAAGTCGCTGAAGCAGTCGAGCTTTGACCGCACGGGCGGAAATTCTGATCGCTGGCCCATCGCGCCAGGGGCGACGCAGGAAGTTTTCCAGTCCGCGGGGCCCGGCGTGGTGACGCATATCTGGTTCACTATTGCGGCACCGAGCACGTACCATCTGAAGGAAATCGTCATTCGCATGTATTGGGACGGCAATCCGAAACCGAGCGTCGAGGTGCCGGTCGGGGATTTCTTCGGGCTGAACCTGGGGCAGTATGTGGTGTATCAGTCCGCCTATCTCAACTGCTCGTCGGTAAAGGCACTGAACTGCTACTTCGCCATGCCGTTCAAAAAATCGGCGCGGATCACGGCCACGAACGAAGGCTCGCAGCCGGTGGGTTCGTTCTATTCGAATATCGACTACAAGCTGGTCCCTTCCCTGCCCGATGACGCGAATTATTTTCACGCTCAATACCGGCAGGCGACGCCGAACCAGGCGGTCAAATTCGAAGCCGGAAGCAAGGAGCTGAATCCGAACGGCGAGCGCAACTACGTCTACGCCGAGACGCGCGGTCGCGGGCACCTGATGGGAGTGACACTCGGCGTTCTGCAGAACTCGGAGAACTGGATGGGCGAGGGCGATGACATGATTTTCATCGACGACGAAAAGTCGCCGGCGATTGTCGGCACCGGGTCGGAGGATTATTTCTGCGGGGCGTGGGATTTCGGCGGGCGCGACGGGTCGGTGCCGTTCGCCCATCTCTATAACGGGGCGCCGCTCATTGTCGGGCCGGAGCGAACCGGCGGGCGTTACTGCCTCTACCGTTGGCATGGGGACAATCCGGTAACGTTCACGAAATACCTGCGGCACACCATGGAGCACGGACACGCGGACGATCGCGCGGATAACTTTTATTCCGTATGTTACTGGTATCAGAGCGATGTCTATACGGACTTTCCGGCGCTGCCCGCAATGGCCGAGCGGATTCCCACAATGAAGATGGGTTGAGTCTTCACCCCTTGAAAAGCAATTCAGCGTCGGATCGACGTACGTAATTGGCGTCTAGCACCGCAACGTCTGTGGGTGCACGGCGCGCGGCAATCTTTCCAACCGCGGCGGCGACCGCGCGCGGGGCCGTAATCGCACGGCTATCGGCGAAGCGCGTGCCGTTCAGTGCGGGAAGAAACTGGGCGAAATCCGTCGAGATGAATTCCACGGGTCCGGGCGGAAGCAGGTCCAGAAAATCTTGGAACGGCAGCACGGATTCCGGAATCGTCGCGTCGCCGAAGAGGGCTGCGTAAACTTCTCCGCGTCGCGCATCGATTACAACAGCACGGCTCGGCGCGCCGCTAAATTCGGCGAGCGCTTCAAGGTTCGATACTCCGGCTGCGGGCTTGCCTGTCGCTTCGGCCAGGCCTTTGATGCACGCCAAGCCGATCCGAACGCCCGTGAATGAACCGGGGCCGCTGGCGGCAGCGAAGAGTGTGATGTCTTCCAGCGCAATCTTGTTCCGCTTGAGCAGACGGGCGATGTTCTCGAACAGTATGTGGCCGAAACCGTCGGGCGCGTGGAGCAGGACTTCGTCGAGCGTTTCGTTCCCCGTCACCAACGCGATGCTGCCGAATTCGCGCGTGGTGTCGAGCGCCAGGACCAGTGGGCTCACTGGGTGAGCTCGAAATTGCGATCAGCGAGATAGAGCTTGCCGAGCGCGTTCAATCCATAGACCCGCAGGTGAATGGAGCCGGGAATTCGGCGCGCGATATTGGCCGGGATCTGCATAATGCCTTGCGGTCCGGTGCCGAGAATGCGGTAGCTCTGGCCATCGGCGGTAACTTCGGCGGTCCAGACATAGAGCATGGCTTTGGATGCGCGGGTTTCGCGCTTGAGCTTCACTTGATAGGGCACCGAGCGATGCATCGAGAGCGATTCAGTGGAGGGCTGGACAATGTCGAACGGCACCTTGGCCGGGTCGGATTCGATCTCCTGCTGCGGCACCATCTGCGATTCGAACTTGTAGTTCTTCAGCAGCGACGCCTTGTGGCCCTCGCGCGAGAGGTGCAGCACCCAGTCATGCGTGCGGTCGGGAGGCTCGCCCGTGAAGCGGTCCACCTTCTCCGCTTTGAAGTCGACCGATTCGCCGGTAATGGGATTGAACCAGCTCACATCGTATTTGTGTCTCTCATCGAGCTGAACCTCGACCGGGCCGGGCTTTTCGACATAGACGATGTACTCGACTTCTTCGAGGCCGAGCGCGCGGCCACCAACCACATCGAAGAAGGGCTCCAGCTCCCAGTGCCGGGTTTCCGAGAAAAACTTGTACCAGAACTTCATCTGCGCGGCCGCGGCCTCGTCGGGGACGGTGGCTTCGGGATACTCACCATTCATGGCGGTGTTCCAGAGGCGGTGGCGAAACTCATCGGTCATGTTTCCCGTTGTGGCGAAGTTGTTGACTGCCGGTTGCGTAAAGATTTGCCGCTCGACAGCGCCGACGGCAACATCAGGCGAGTTGTGGGTGATGAAACTCATCCAGCCGTCGTCGGCGAGCGGGGACGAGGAGACTCGAGCTCCGGTAGAGCGCGGGTGGCGATAAGGGTCGTTGGCTTTGAGAAACTCGCCTATTTCGCGCGCGAGGTCGCGGCCGGATTCGACCGAATCGAAAGCGCCCAGGACCTCCCACGTCACGTTGAGCGGAGCGAAACGGGCAATGATACCTCGCAGCAGGAGTTCCCGGCGGCTGCGATCGGGGTAAATCGTGTGGATTTGACCGCGCGGATCGAGCACCAGATCGGCGGTGATTCCCTTACGATTCATGATCTGGATACGCTCATCGAGTTCGCGGAGGTAGGCCGGATCGAAACCCTTTTCGGGATCGAATGAAATACGGAGATGATTGAAGTTCTGCGTGGCTCGGGCGGCGGCGAGGCGCTCGACATCGGCGCGGCTAAGCGCATCCGGGAGAATGGCGCCCATCCATAGGTGAGGCTTGGCATAACCACTCGCGGCGTTGCTCGAATAGGAGAAGTGGTGGAGGTTGGCGGGTTGGACGAAGCCGGGTGAATCGGAAGAGGTCGCGGTAAATGCGCCCTGCTTCCCATTCAAGGCGCCGATGCTGCTGGTCACGCGGAAATCCCAGGCACCGGGCTCAAGCGGAGTGATGCGGAGGACCACGCGAGTGCCGCCGTCCCAGAAGGCCGGGACCAAGTAGGTTTTGTGGCTGGGAGCGCGGAATTCGGCGTGCAGATCGATTGTTTCGAAGGGCTTGGGATTCGCGGCCGCTTCGGCTGCCGGTAGATCGAAAACGATGTCGCAGGGGGAGAACACAGGGATCGCAGGGCAGAGGGTCTGGGCGGACGAATTATCCGTCAGAAACAGAAGTGCGGCCGCGGCGAGCAGGAGCGCGCGGAGCGGGAGCATCATGTGACCCATGTTAGCTCGATCAGCCCCTTTCAGTTGGAGGCCCGAACGGGACGAAATGTCGCATCCGATCTGTAACCTGAAGCATCCGATGCATTTACCCCAAACCAGGGATAACCGCCGACCTGGGATTTGCCGCTTCCGTTTAGTTGGATTTTTGACCATACAAGAAACAAAACAAGCAGTTTAAAGCTTTCCGTGTCACCCAAAACAGAAACGTCGTATGCTTTGTGATTATCCAGAGTGTTATCTCAAGGAGAATAAAGGAATATGCAGAAGCCGATGAAGTACGTGGAGAAGGCGGTCACCGTCGCAGCAGGGGCGGCGTGGAACGTGTTCGACCGTCTTAACCAGATTCATCAGAACCCTTCCTTCACCCCGAAGTGGTCGGAGAAACCTCTCCTCAAGTCCTATCAGAAAACCAAGCCGCCGCTCGGTTGGCCGCGCACCACCGACTCGCTTTGCCCCCGCTGCGTGCCTGAGATCCGGCAGCAGATTGTGGATGGCAAGATTCCGCACGAGATTCTGTTGAACGATAAGGTCGGCGAGATCAAGGCGCAGATCATCGAGCGCGACGGACAGATCCTGATGGTGAAAGACTGCCCAATTCACGGTCATTTCGAAGACGTGATGGCCATCGATACGGCGTTTTTCAAGCATTTGGAGGAAGTTTTTCCGGGCCGCGACATTCGCGCCCACAGTGACGAAAAGCTGCACAATCATGGCACGAGCACCGTGAAGCACGGGCGCGGGTCGGTGCTGACCATCGATCTGACCAACCGCTGCAACATGATGTGCGATCCCTGTTTCATGGACGCCAATCAGGTCGGGTTCGTGCATGAACTCTCCTGGGAAGAGATCAAGACCATGCTGGACAATGCGATCTCGATCAAGCCGCGGCGCCAGATGTCCGTGCAATTTTCGGGCGGTGAGCCGACGCTTTCGCCTCACTTCCTGGAAGCGGTTTCCTATTCGCGCAAGGTTGGATACAACAGCGTGCAGGCGGCGACGAACGGCATCGAGTTTGCGAAAAGCCCGGAGTTCTGCAAGGAATCCGCCAAGGCGGGTTTACGGTATGCGTATCTGCAATTCGATGGCATCGGGAACGCGGCCAATTCGCACCGCGCGGTGGGCAATTTGTTCGATGTGAAATTGCGGGCGATTGAGAACTTGCACTCGGCGGGCGTGGATATCGTGCCGGTCACGACGATCATCAACGGCGTAAATAATGAGCAGGTGGGCCACATCATCCAGTTCGCGCTGGATAATCCAAAGAAAATTTCGTTCCTCTCCTTCCAGCCGGTTTCATTTACGGGCCGCGACGAGGCGGTGACCGACGAGCGCCGCGCGGCGCAGCGTTACACGCTGTCGCACCTGGCGCTGGACGTGAAAAATCAGGTCGGCATGGGCGAGCCCGCGCGCGACTGGTTCCCGATTTCCTTCATGAGCACCTTCTCCGATTGGGCCGACCTTGTGCATGGTCCGACCGCGGAATGGGGCCAGTTGAGCTGCGGATGCCATCCGAATTGCGGCATTGGCATGGCGCTGATGATCGATAAAGAAACCAAAGAGTTCGCGCCGGTGACGGCCTTTCTCAATGCCGAACAGTTGTCTAAAGACGTGGCGCGCATCAACGATGCGGCGCGCGGCAAGTTCCTCTCAATCCTCGGTATTTCGCTGGCGATGCTGCGCAACTACGATCCGTTTCACGCGCCGAGCACGTTCAAGCTGACGGATATGCTGACTAAGTTCGATAAGTGCTTTGGCGGCACCAAGCGCAACTACGGCAAGGTAACCGGCGATCGCACCGACAAAGATATCGAGATGCGGCGGCAGGACCGCTGGAACTTCCTGTTCATCGCGGGGATGTGGTTCCAGGATCTGTTCAATTACGATTTTCGGCGCACGGAACAGTGCATCATCCCTTACGCAACGCAGGAAGGCGAGATCTCGTTCTGCGCGTACAACACGGGTGTGGGCTGGCGCAACATCATCGAGAAAATGCACATGACGGCGTCGCTCACCAAGTGGTACGAGGAGCACGGCCGGCACGAGATTTTCGCGGGCGGCAAGAACGTGGGCCTGGAGACGACGGCGCACTCTCTGCGGTTGAACGAGGAGCACGTGGCGTTCGGGTTGCAGCACGATCTGGACGACAAGGGCATCGCGAAAACGGCGCGTGAAGAGAAGATTCGGGCGCGCGATGCGAAGTTGAAGCAATCCGCCGAGAACGCGCGGATGGCGAAGCTGTATCGCGAGCAGGTTCTCAAAGAGAAGCCGGCGGAAGCGGGATTCGTGCCGCTCGGCGCACTGGGAACTATCGCTCCCGCAGCTCCGGCGAAACCGAAGGTCGAAGAGCGGGAAGAAGTCGGGAGCTTCGGCGATTAAGCAGCAGCGAGGTTGAGAGAGTGAAAAGCCCCTGCGGCCAAGGCCGAGGGGGCTTTGTTTTGCGGGCGCAGCGTTACAATCAACGTAACTAAACTCGCTGTTCGCGCGAATAATGGAGTGAGGACATGATGCGACTATCCAATGCGTTTTCGACAGCCATTCTTTTAGGTGGAGCTCTGCTCACGCTACTTCCACCCTCCGCGGCGGCGGCGCGCTTTCCAGACCCGCCGGCGACAGAGGGTATTCCCGCTACGGCGACGACTGAAACGGCCGTTTTTGCAGGCGGATGCTTCTGGGGCGTCGACGGGGTTTTCAAGAATGTGAAAGGCGTGTCGAAGGTTGTCTCCGGTTACTCAGGTGGCGCCAAATCGACGGCACACTACGAGATCGTGAGCACCGGCACTACCGGACACGCCGAATCCGTGCAGATCACGTTCGATCCGAAGCAGGTCACGTTCGGGCAACTCTTGAAGGTGTATTTCTCCGTTGCGCACGACCCGACGGAGTTGAACCGGCAGGGCCCCGACAGCGGAACGCAGTATCGCTCGGCCATCTTCTATACTTCCGACGAGCAGAAACGCATCGCCGAAAGTTACGTTGCGGAATTGAATAGCGCTCACGTGTTTCGCCGGCCGATCGTGACGCAGATCGTTCCGCTAAACGCCTTCTATCCGGCGGAGGCCCATCATCAGAACTATCTGGCCTTGCATCCGGACCAGCCGTATATCGCGATTAACGATCTCCCCAAGGTTGAAAATCTGCGCAAACACTATCCGGAGTTGTGCAAACGGTAGGGGTTCGTCAGATCCGGCACGACCAGGCAGGCATCGGCAAAGTTTCCTTCTCGGCGGGATGTTGCGATAACAGCAGGACCTCGGAAGTCGCCGTTTCGACGAGAGTATAGCCGGCGAGAGTTCGCGCATCCACCCCCGAGAGCAGACTTCGCGGCAAGAGATAATCACTCTCCGGGCGTCTGGTCACGAGCAGCCGCAATTCATCAAAAGTCCGCGCGACAATGGCTTGGCCGATGGCTTTGTCGGATGGTGATTTCCAAGCGATCAGGCGCTGGCGGAACGGCGATCCATCGGGCGGCAGATTCAAGAACTGCTCGGGTCGAAGCGAGATTCCGAGATAGCGGAAGTGGGGCTCCAGACGCGCGCCTACATCCGAAGGATCCAGCCAGGCGTAACGCACTCGCGCCAGCGGCAGCACGGATGAATAGAACTCGTCCGCTACGTTGAGCAGAATCAAATCGGTGTGGCGATGCATTTCGCAGTACCGCGTGAGAAGGGGCGCCTGCGAAAGCGTGGTGCCGGATTCGTAGGACAGGCCCCAGGTTGTGCCAGAATTTGCGGTTTCGATAAAGAACACGACGGAGAGTGCGGCGCAGGCGACCCAGCGCGAAAGCAATGGGCTGTACAGAGCGGCGGTGAGCGCGAGGATCGGGATCAGCGGCAGTATATATTGCACGCTGCGGTGCCGATAGAGAAGTAATCCGATGAACAAGACGGCAGCCCATGAGAACAGGGCGCGAGCGACGGAATCGCGGCGTCGAAGGGCGGCCCACCATTGTGGGATCGCCGTTACCGCAACGGCTGTGAGCAAGGGCGCGTTGAACGCAAGGCGCTTGGCATAAAACCAGAGTTCCCATTCCTGTGCC
>JBBROU010000067.1:0-29115 GCA_038229055.1 Bryobacterales bacterium
AATCGCTTCGATGCGAATGCGTACTTATATATCACTAAGGCCGAAGACTACTTCGATCTGACCAACGGCAGCGGGTCTTTAACGGCCGCCTTCGCCGACTTATCCACGCGCTTCCTGATCATCAGCTTTAGTTCGGACTGGCTGTATCCCAGTTACCAATCGCAGGAAATTGTCCGCGTGCTGCGCCGCCGCAATCACGACGTAGCGTATTGCGATCTGCCGTCTAACTACGGGCACGACGCCTTCCTGGTGGATGTCGCCGAACAAACCGATCTCGTGCGCGGCTTTCTCGCCAGCACCGCGCGGGCAACTCACGCATGACACCCGCCAGCGACGTCAACCAGGCCTTCGTCGGTGAACTGCTGGGCCGCAGCGACTTCGCCATCATCGGTGACATCGTCGCGCCCGACAGCAAAGTGCTCGATCTCGGTTGTGGTGAAGGCGAGTTGCTGCAATGGCTCGCCGAGAACAAAGGCGTCGACGCCCGCGGTGTTGAAATCTCGCCCGTCAAAGTCCGGCGCGCCATCGGCCGCGGTGTTTCCGCTTATCAAGGCGATATCGACGAGGGCCTCGCCGACTATCCAGACGGCGCTTTCGATTACGTGATCCTCAGCCAGACCTTGCAGGAGACCCGCCATCCGCTCGCGGTGCTGCGCGAAATGCTGCGCGTCGGCCGGCGTGCGATTGTCGCGTTCCCGAATTTTGGGCACTGGCGCGTGCGCTTGTCCATGCTGCTCTCGGGGCGGGCGCCGCTGACCAAGCTCTTTCCTTATGAGTGGTATGACTCGCCGAATATCCACTTCCTTTCGGTCAGCGATTTCGAACTGCTTGCCGCGCGCGAAGGTATGCGCATCGGGCGGCGCTATTTCCTCGCGGGCTCGCGGCGCGTTTCGTTTCTTCCGAACCTCCTGGCGGAAACGGCGGTCTTTCTGGTAGGGTGAATCCGTCATGAACAAACTGTGGTTGCTGATGGGAATGGCGTGGGCGCTCAATGCGCAGTTAATGCCGCCGAATGGCGCGGGCGTCACGATGGGCCACCTGCATCTGAATACCGGCGACATGCCCGCGCAGCAAAAGTTCTGGGTCGACATCCTGGGCGCAACTCCAGTAAAGCTGGGAGGTCAGATCGATGGCGTCAAATTGCCCGGAGTGGTCGTTCTTTTTAAGCCCGTCAAGCCTACGGCCGGCACTGCGGGATCGGTTGTCAATCACGTTGGATTGAAGGTCAGGGATGCCGACGCAATCATGACGCAGCTCAAAGCCGCCGGTTTGGCGTTTGAATTTAATCCAAAAACAAGACAGGTAATGGTGACGGGGCCGGATCGACTGCGGGTGGAGTTGACCGAAGACAAGTCGCTGACCACGACCGCCGTGAACCATCACATCCACTTCTACACCGTTCCGATGCTGGAGACGCAAGCGTGGTATGCGAAGACGTTTGGCGCTAAGCCAGGCAAGCGCGCGATTTATGACGCAGCGGATTTGCCCGGCGTCAACCTTACGTTTTCAAAGGCCGATGCACCGTTGGCTGGAACAAAGGGGCGCGCGCTCGATCACATTGGCTTCGAAGTGAAGAATCTCGAAGCGTTCTGCAAGAATCTGGAGGCGCAGGGGATCAAGTTCGACGTGCCTTACCGGCAAGTTCCCGCATTGCATTTGGCAATCGCGTTTTTTACCGATGCGTGGGGAACATACATCGAACTTACAGAAGGGCTAGACCGTTTATGACACGTCGCAATTGGTTACTTACTGGCGCTGGCGCCGCTGCCGGATTATCAGCACGGTCTGGCTCCGCCGCTGTTGCCGGCGACACTGGAGACATCAAACTTGGTGTGGCGACTTACTCGCTCCGAGAGTTCCGGCGCGACCTCGCCATCAAGATGATCAAGCAGCTCAACACGCCCTATGTCGACGTGAAGGAGTTCCATCTTCCTTACAACGACACACCGGCGCAGCTCGCCGACGGCCGCAAAAAATTCGAAGATGCCGGACTGAAGATCGTTGCCGGCGGCAACATCTCGCTCCAGAAAAATGACGACGCGGATCTGCGCCGCTATTTCGACTACGCCAAAGTGTGCGGCTTTCCGATCATGGTGATCGCCCCCACGGCCGAGACGCTGCCCAAGATTGAAAGGCTGGCGAAGGAGTACAACGTCAAGATCGCCATCCACAACCACGGCCCCGAAGACAAGAACTTCCCGACGCCGCAGAGCGTACTCTCCGCCGTGAAGACAATGGATCCGCGCATGGGCTTGTGTCTCGACATCGGGCACACGGTGCGTGCCGGCGCCGATGTGGTCGCATCAATCGGCGAAGCGGGACCGCGCCTGTTTGAAGTGCACATGAAGGATCTCAGCGATTTTTCGAACAACGATAACCAAGTCGCTGTGGGCGAAGGAAAGATGCCGATCCCGGCGATCTTCAACGCTCTCCGCAAGATCAACTACCAAGGCGTCTGCTCGCTCGAGTACGAAATCAATGCCGGCGATCCGCTGCCCGGGATGAAGCAATCTTTCGCTTACATCCGCGGCGTAATTGCCGGCCAGAAGAGTTAATGCATGATTGAGATTGGCGCGACACGCGAAGAGCAGGTTCCCGTGAACGAAGATGTGGCGATCAGCTTTCTTGGGGCTGCCGGGGCGCGCGTGCTTTCCACGCCGCACATGATCGGCTTCATGGAGCGCACCTGCCGCAATCTGGTTTTGCCGATGCTCGAACCCGGCGATGACACAATCGGTACTCATGTCGACGTGTATCACCTGGGTGCATCGCCCATCGGGATGACTGCGACTTTCCGCGCCGAAATTACTTCTATTGAAGGACGGCGCGTGCGATTCAAGGTGCTTGCGTCCGATGAACGAGACAAACTCGGCGAGGGCACGCACGAGCGCACCATCATCACCGTTGAGCGCTTCGCAGCCAAGATGCAGGCCAAGCTCAATCGATAATGCAGAAACTTCTTGCGCTGAATCGCGGTGAGATCGCGATTCGAATCATGCGCGCGGCCACGGAACTTGGCCTGCGCACCGTCGCTGTCTATTCGAAGGAAGATCGCCTCAGCTTGCACCGCTTCAAGGCGGACGAGGCTTACCAGATCGGCGAGGGCCTTGGTCCCGTGCAGGCTTATCTGGACGTGGAGGGCATCGTCGCTCTCGCGAAAGAGAAGCAAGTCGATCTCATCCATCCGGGCTATGGATTCTTATCGGAAAATCCCGCGCTGCCGCGCGCTTGCGAGAAAGCCGGAATCACTTTCGTGGGGCCGAGCGCGGAACTGCTGGAACTCCTTGGCGATAAAACCGCGGCGCGCAAAATCGCGGAGCAAGCCGGCGTTCCGGTTGTCCCAGGCACCGCGGAGCCGGTGACCACGGCAAAGAGCGCGCGCAAAATCGCGAACGAAATCGGCTTCCCGCTCATCATCAAAGCTGCGTTCGGCGGCGGCGGGCGCGGCATGCGCGTGGTGGAATCGGCGGATCAGTTCGAAGGCCGTCTGGAAGAAGCTCGCAAGGAGGCCGGCGCGGCGTTCGGCAATGACGCTGTATTTCTCGAGCGCTTCGTGCAACGCGCGCGGCACATCGAAGTTCAGATCTTGGGCGACAAGCACGGCCATCTGCTGCACCTGTACGAGCGCGATTGTTCCGTGCAGCGGCGTCACCAGAAGGTGGTCGAGGTCGCCCCGGCGGTCGATCTCTCCGACACACTGCGGCATGCCATCTCCGAGGCGGCGCTGAAGATCGGGCGTCAAGCCGGCTACTTTAACGCGGGCACGGTCGAGTTCCTGGTGGATGTCGACGCCGAAAAATTCTACTTCATCGAAGTCAATCCGCGCGTCCAGGTGGAACACACCGTAACCGAGATGGTAACGGGCATCGACATTGTGCGCAGCCAGATTTTAGTGGCACAAGGGGGCAAACTCCACGAGGCGCCGCTTTCCCTGCCCACGCAGGATTTGGTCCCGCTCAACGGCTATGCGTTGCAATGCCGCATCACCACCGAAGATCCCGCGGCCAACTTCACGCCCGACTACGGCAAGATGCACACCTACCGCTCTCCAGGCGGCTTCGGCGTGCGACTCGATGCGGGCTCAGCCTATGGCGGCGCGACAATCACTCCTTTTTACGACTCGCTTTTGGTGAAGGTGACCACCTCTGGCCGGGACTTCGAACAAGCTTGCAAGCGCATGGACCGGGCGCTGCGCGAGTTCCGCATCCGCGGCGTGAAAACGAATATTCCGTTCCTCGAAAATCTGGTGAATCATCCCGATTTCCAGGCCGGGAAAGTGACCACTCGATTTCTCGACGACAACCCCGATCTGTTCAGTTACACGCCGCGCAAGGATCGCGCGACAAAGCTTCTGTCGTATTTGGGCGAAGTGATTGTCAATGGAAATCCGGAAGTCGGAGGCAAGCCCCGCCCGCTGCGGATCCTTCCGGCGCCCATCCCTCCGCATGATCCCGCGCCGCCGCCCCAGGGCACACGCCAGCTTCTCAATCGGCTAGGTCCGGAAAAATTCGCCGAGTGGACACGGTCGCAGAAGCGCCTGCTCATCACGGACACTACGTTCCGCGATGCGCATCAATCGCTGCTCGCCACACGGATGCGCAGCTTCGACCTGCTCGCTATTTCGAACTTTGTCGCGCACCGTTTGGCGGGGCTCTACAGCCTGGAGATGTGGGGCGGGGCGACGTTCGACGTTTCCATGCGCTTCCTGCTCGAAGATCCATGGCAGAGGCTCAGAAGGCTGCGTGAAGCCATTCCGAACATCTGTTTCCAAATGCTGCTGCGCGCTTCGAACGCCGTCGGCTACACCGCGTATCCCGATAACGTGGTCAAGGAATTCATCGCGGAATCGGCGGCGCAGGGCATCGATATTTTTCGTATTTTCGATTCTCTAAACTGGCTGCCCAACATGAAAGTCGCCATGGAGGCCGTGCGCAAAACGGGGCGCGTGTGCGAGGCCGCCATCTGTTATACCGGCGACATTCTCGACCCCGCGCGGCCGAAATATTCGCTCGATTATTACGTCAAGATGGCGCAGGAGCTCGAGAAGATGGGCGCCCACGTTCTCGCCATCAAGGACATGGCCGGCTTACTGAAGCCCTATGCCGCCGAGAAGCTGGTCAAGGCTCTGCGCGAGGCTGTTGCGCTGCCGATCCACTTCCACACGCACGATTCCAGTGGCATCAATGCGGCTTCCATCATCAAGGCTTCCGATGCCGGCGTGCACTGTGTCGATGGCGCCGTCGCCTCGATGAGCGGTCAGACGAGCCAACCCAATCTGAATTCGATCGTCGCCGCAATGGCGCACACGAAACGCGATACAGGCCTCGATCTGGAGGCGCTGAACGCGTGCGCGGATTACTGGGAGATCGTGCGCTCCTGGTACGCGCCGTTCGACACCGGTCCGAAGAGCGGCACCGCCGAAGTCTATCTGCACGAGATGCCTGGCGGCCAGTTTACGAATCTGAAAGAGCAGGCCGAGGCCATGGGACTGGGCGCTCGCTGGCCGGAGATTGCGCGCACCTACGCAGACGTGAATCTTGCGTTTGGCGACATCGTGAAGGTCACGCCTTCCAGCAAGGTCGTCGGGGATCTAGCGATTTTCCTGATCAGTCACGGAATGACCATGAAAGAATTTCTCGCCTTGCCGGAGGACCACGACGTTCCAATCCCGAACTCGGTCGTGGATATGTTTTCGGGTTCACTGGGAATTCCCGAGGGCGGCTGGCCGTCGAAAATCAAGAAAATCGTCCTTCATGGAAAACCGGCGCCGCAGGGGCGACCCGGCGCGCGCATGAGGCCGATCGACCTCGGCGCGACTTCCACCAAACTCGCGCAAGATATCGGGCGTGAACCCTCACCCGGCGACCTCATGAGTTATCTCATGTACCCCGAAGTCTTCATCAAATTCGCGCGCGCACAGCAAGCTTACGGTGACGTCGAAGTGCTGCCGTCTCCGCAATTTCTCTTCGGCATGGAACTGGGTGAAGAAATCGCCGTTGAACTGGAGCCGGGAAAGACGCTCGTTATCAAATTTCTTGCCCTTGGCGAACCGCATCCCGACGGATTTCGCACGGTCTTCTTCGAGTTGAACGGACGCCCGCGCGAAGTCGATGTGCGCGATCGAAGTCTGGTAGTTCAGGGCGAGCAAAAACAGAAAGCCGACCCGGGCACCCCCGGCCATATTGGTGCGCCGCTGCCGGGAATGGTGACGATCGTTGCGGTCGCGCAGGGTCAAACAGTCAAGAAAGGCGACCGTCTTCTAGTCATCGAAGCGATGAAGATGCAGAGCACAGTCTATGCGCCGAATTCAGGAAACGTCGGCAGACTTCTGGTGCAAGCGGGAACTCAGGTGGAAGCGAAGGATTTACTGCTGGTTTTGGAATAGTGCGGACCCGGCTTGGCACGGGTCCGCGTCAATGTTACGCCGCGTCGGACCCTTGCAGCTTCACCAGTTTGTTGTAGAGGCCGAGAATCAGAATGGTCGGCGCCCAGTGGCCCACGAAATTTGCCTTCTTCTCTTCGCCCATCAGTTGAAGAACCAGAGAAATGCCGATGGATCCGAGAGCGGTCCAAAGAAACGTATCGGACGGCAGCTTCGCCGTCTGCTGCTCAATTGTGCGCGCAATCGTACCCTCGCGGTGCTCCACATGCGGTGTTGTTTCGGGTCTATCCATCACTTGTACCATTGGTAGTTCTCCTCAAGGTTTTTGGATGCACGCCGTCAGCCACGTATGGAAAATCCGAATCCCGACTTGTGCGGAGGCTTACGTGGTCACTTGAACACCGCGCCAAAAGGCCACGCGGTCCTTGATTTCAGCCGCGGCACTGCGCGGAGCCGGATAAAACCAGGCCGCGTCCTTATTCTGCTTACCGTTTACTTCGATCGTGTAATAACTTGCCGTGCCTTTCCAGGGGCAAACAGTGGTCGTATTGCTCGGAACGAAATATTCTTTACGTATTGCGTCCGCGGGGAAATATTGGTTCCCTTCCACCACAACACAGTTGTTACTCTCGGCCAAAACTGCGCCATCCCAAATCGCTTTTGCCATAATCAAATGTTACTCCATGGGGCTCCCACGCTGGCTCAACGCGCCGAATCTATTCACTTCCCTGCGCATGTTTGCGACCCCCGCGATTGTTTTCCTGATCGCGCATGGACAGCATCTCTGGGGCGGCTGGCTATTCGGTGCGGCCGCAACTACGGATATTCTCGATGGCGCTGTGGCCCGGCTTACTCGCAGCAGTACGCGCGTCGGGCAGTATCTCGACCCTATTGCGGACAAGGTGCTGATGGGCGCCGTTTATCTGGCCCTCGGATATATCGGCAGCATCCCGTGGTGGTTCGTCATGATGATCTTCGCGCGGGATATCGCGCTGGTGGTCGCCTCGGCGATCGCCATGCGGGTTTCCTCATACAACGACTACACGCCAACGATTTGGGGCAAGCTCAGCACATTTTTCCAGGTGATGACGGCCGTCGCTGTGCTGGCTGCAAACGCGTACGAATCGGATTTTTTCCGCGCGGTGGGGCACCTGCTGCTGATTGTATCCACTGTCTCGACTGGCTGGAGCGCGGTACATTATACATGGCGCGGAGTCACTTATTTCACGCGGCGGCGCGGGCATGGCGTGTCGGGCGTGGGCTCGGAGCCTAAAGCAGGCCTGATAAAATGAGAGCGCCTCTGAAGGATGTTTGCGGAATCCATGTTTAGAAGTCTTCGAGCGCTCGCGGTAGCGATCGGCGCGGCACATCTGCTGCTTGCCGTGCAACCGCTTGCGCCGCTCGGCAAGTACACCGCCGCGGAGCGCCGGCATTGGGCATTTCAGAAGCGATCGCAACCGGCTTTTCCTGCCTTCACCGATCCCAAAGACGCCGTGTGGGCGAAGACGCCGATCGATGCTTTTGTGCTGGCTCGCATGAAGAAGGAGAATTTCACTCCTGCGCCGCCGGCGGACCGCGCGACGCTGATCCGGCGTTTGTCGTTCGACCTCACAGGTCTGCCGCCCTCGCCGCGTGAAATTTCCGCGTTTGTTGGCGACCGCTCGCCGCAAGCGTGGGAGCACCTGGTGGAACGCATGCTGGCCAGTCCCCACTATGGCGAACGTTGGGGACAGCACTGGCTCGACGTGGTGCGCTATGCCGACACCGACGGCTTCGAATACGACACGCACCGCTTCGACTCGTGGCGCTACCGCGATTATGTGATCCGTGCGTTCAACAACGACAAACCGTATGACCGCTTCATCGCAGAGCAGCTTGCCGGCGATGAGATCGCCCCTCAGGAAGACGAAACGTTGATCGCCGCCGGGTTCAATCGGTTAGGCCCATTGCGTAAGAATGCCGGGAATCAAGAAGTTTCGAGCAGCCGCAACGAAGTGCTGACCGAGATGACAAACATCGTCGGGTCGGCTCTTCTCGGCGTGACGCTCGGCTGTGCCCGATGCCACGACCACAAGTTCGATCCATTCCGTCAAAGCGATTATTACCGCATGCAGGCGTTCTTTGCGCCGGTGTATCCCAATGATGTGAACAAGGCATCGGAGGAGGAGAAAGCGGCTTGGAAAGCGAAGGCGGATCCGATTCAGGCCGAGATTGCCGCGTTGCGAAAGGCGATCAAGGCGAACAAGAGCGGAGAAGGGCTCACCGAGTTAAGCAAGAAGCTCGAAGACGCCGAAGATTCTTTGCCGCACCCGCTACCCGCGTTGTACTCCGTGTCGGACGATCCCGCGAAGAAGACGGAAATCCACCTTCTGCAGCGCGGGGATTATCAGAACCGCGGCGATCGAGTGGGCATGCGCCCGATCGGTGTTCTGCTTCCACCGGATGCTCCGGAACTGCCGGAAGACACGGCCAAACCGCGGGCAGAACTCGCCAAGTGGATCACGGATCCCGAGAACCCTCTTACGGCGCGCGTCATGGTCAATCGAATTTGGCAGTATCACTTCGGCCGCGGTATCGTGGCCACACCGAACGACTTCGGCCGCATGGGAGAGCGTGCCTCCAACCCTGAACTGCTGGATTATCTGGCCAACGAATTTGTCGCCCGCGGCTTCAGCGTGAAGCACATTCACCGATTGATTCTGATGAGCAGCACTTACCGCCAATCTTCGGCGGCTGACGCGGCCAGCAAAAAGAATGATCCCGACGACAAATTCCTGGCGCATTATCCGCGCCGTCGCCTGGACGCGGAAGAGATTCGCGATTCCATGCTGAGCATCGCCGGGCGTTTGAATCCCAAGGAGGGCGGTCCTGGAGTCATCACGCCCATCGAACCTTCTCTGGTAAAGGCCCTTTACAAGCCGTCCCAGTGGGTCGTTGCGACAGATCCGGCCGAGTTCGATCGCCGCAGCGTGTACCTGCTGGCCAAGCGAAATCTGCGTCTGCCCTTCATGGAAGTTTTCGATTCGCCCGATTTGCAGGTGAGCTGCCCGCGCCGCCAATCGAGCACGCATGCGCCGCAAGCGCTTGAAATGCTGAATGGCGCCTCATCGAATGAAGCTGCGAAAGCGTTTGCCCAGCGGCTGCTCAAAGAAGGCGGCCATCGCCCGCGCAAGCAAGTAGAACTGGCCTATAAGCTGGCGATGGGGCGCGTTCCGAAACCGCAAGAGATGAAGCTTGCGTTGCAGTTCCTGAAGGTAAACCCCGAAGCCGCCGCGCTCGATCAATTCGCTCTCGCGATGTTCAATCTGAATGGATTCTTATATGTCAATTAGCTCGCTGCATTCGCGCGTTACGCGGAACCGCCGCGAATTTCTGACTGACGCCTTCTGCGGCTTCGGTATGCTCGCCTTCGCCGACCTTCTGGCCGCGAGCGACGCGCGCAATCCGCTCTCCGCCAAAACGCCCGGACTTCCAGCGAAAGCGAAGTCAGTCATCTTCCTATTCATGTCCGGCGGCCCAAGCCACATGGAGACGTTTGACCCCAAGCCGCTGCTCAACAAGCTCGACGGGCAGAAGCGTCCCGCGGAATTCGGCGAGGCGAAGTACCAGTTCATCGAAGGAACCGCGAAGCTGCTCGGCACCAAACGAACCTTCAAGAAGTATGGGCAAAGCGGGATCGAAGTGTCCGATCTGATGCCCCGTTTAGCGGAGTGCATCGACGATATCGCCGTCATCCGCTCGTGCCATGGCGACATGGTCGTGCATTCGGCCGCGCAGTACCAACTCTTCACCGGACGCATCGTTCCTGGTTTCCCGAGCATGGGTTCGTGGGTGATCTACGGTCTTGGTTCGGAGAGTGAATCGTTGCCCGGTTACGTCGTTATGCCCGATCCGCACGGCGCTCAGGAAGCGGGCCAGCCGTTGTATTCGAATGGCTTCCTTCCGGCGATTTATCAGCCAACCATGTTCCGCCCGGGCAACAAGCCGGTGCTGAATCTCGATCTTCCGAACGGCACCACCACTGCCGAACGCCGTCGCACGCTCGACCTGATCAAGAATCTGAACCGCGCCGACATGCAGCCCGATGACACGGAGTTTGCCGCGCGCCTGAACGCCTACGATCTCGCTTTCAAGATGCAGACCGAAGCGCCCGCCGTCTTCGATCTCTCGGGCGAGTCGCCGAAGACGCTTGAGATGTACGGTGTCGGCAAGCTCGCCACCGACGATTATGGGCGCAGGCTGCTGATGGCGCGCCGTTTGGTTGAGAAGGGGGTGCGCTTTGTCTGTCCCGTCTCAGGCGGCGGCACCGGCGATCTGCAATGGGATGCGCACGACGATATTGAAGAGAACCACATCCGCATGGCCTCGCAAACCGACCAGCCGATCGCGGCGCTTTTGAAAGACCTGAAGCAGCGCGGACTGCTCGATTCCACGCTGGTCGTCTGGGGCGGCGAGTTCGGGCGCTCGCCGGAGTCGCAGGGCAGCAAGGGCCGCGATCACCACAACCTCGGTTTCTCCATGTGGATGGCCGGCGGCGGCATCAAGGGCGGCCAGGTCATCGGCGCGACCGATGCTATCGGTCTTCGCGCGATCGAAGATCCCTGCCACCTGCGCGACATCCACACTACAATGCTGCACCAACTCGGCCTCGATCAGGACGCGTTGAGCTTCCTTCATCAGGGCCGAAAAGAGCGTTTGACGGAAGTTCATGGGCGCGTGATTCCACAGCTCGTGGGTTAAGGAATTGACGCCCGATTTCGGGGGGAGTACGCTTAAAGAGTTCGCGGTTTCCAATGACTCGGTACCTGCCTGCCCGCCACTACGTTTCGTTCGGTTTTGTCGCCCTGATTCTCGGTGTGTTTTCAGGCTGGCTGGGCCTTCAATGGCTGCCCGCTTTCATCCCGGCCGCGCTGTTCGTGCTCACGGCCGCGCTGTTGCTGGTCCTCGGCTGCCGGCCCGCCGTTGAGATCCACGAAACTCACCTTTCGATCGGTAAAGATCACATACCGTGGATGGATATCCGCCGGCTGGATCGCACCGGGTGGCTTTCGCCCCTGATTGCGCGACTCACGCTTTTCGACGATTCGCGGGTTCTTCTGGTTTATGCGGGCGATCTGGAATCCTGCCGCAGTCTATTGCGCACCTTGCGCCGGATGTCCCGCGACGCCCTCATCGATGGCATGCCGTACCGGCAGTATTGGGGCGAGATGATGGCAAGTTCCGGCGGCCGCAAACAGCTGACTGCTCCCCGTTTTCGCGTTCTGCGCCCCGAAGATGAACTGGAAGTCGAACGGCTCTATCAGCGGCTGAAGACCGTCGGTCATCTGGATTCAAAGACCTCGCCCGACGACAAGTGACCAACGTTTGACGCGCCGGCAGCGGTTCAGCATCGGCTTGCAAGCCGCGATTGTCCTGGTTGCTCTTGCGGTGGCAACTCGGGCCACATGGCTGCCTTGGCCGGGTGAATTTCTGGTGTGCGCGCAAGCTCCCGAGAAAGCCGACATCGTGGTGGTCTTAGGCGGCGAGTGGCGCGGCCGCCGGATTCTGCATGCCGCTGAACTGGTGCGGGAGGGTTATGCACCGCATGTTCTGGTGAGCGGCGCCGGCTATCTTTATGGCGCGCATGAAGCCGACCTCGCCGTCCAGTACGCCGTCTCACAGGGCTGCGACCCAAGTATTTTCATCAAATTCAAGCACGCGGCAACCTCGACCGCGGATGAGGCACTGTTCGTTGTCCCGGAGTTGCGGCGGCTGCACATCCGGAAATATCTGCTTGTAACCAGCAACTATCACACGCGCCGCGCGGGGCGCATTTTTCGAGCCGTCGGACCCGATCTGCAGCCAATTGTTGTGTCTTCGGATAGCGCGTACTTGCCGGTGGACTCCTGGTGGAAACAGCGCGAACCACGCAAGATTTTCTTCGAGGAGTGGACCAAGACGCTCGCCAACTATATTGGAATCTGAGATGCGCGAATCCTTACGCACCGTCTGGCCTTACTTGTGGCGATACCGCCGCGGTCTCGCTTTTGGCATGGCGTCTCTTCTGCTGAAAGACGTCGCCGCCGCGGGGCTGCCGCTGATCATTCGCGCCGCCATTGATGCATTGACGGCAGGCCAGCGCTTGCAGCGGATCGTTTTCTTCTCCGCGTGCCTGGCCGGGTTGTGCCTGCTCAAAGGAATATTCCAGTATGGAATGCGCGTGATTTTAATCGGCATATCACGCGATATCGAATACGATTTACGCAACGATCTGTTTCGCCGGCTCATTCTTCTTTCGCCGGACTATTTCGGGCGCAACCGGACGGGCGACATTATGGCGCGCGCCACCAACGATCTGAACGCCGTGCGCATGATGCTCGGCCCCGGCGTGATGTATTGGTGCGAAACCAGCCTCACGTTCGTCCTGACCATCGGCGTGATGGCCTGGATCGACTGGCGCTTGATGATCCTGGCGATCCTGCCGGCGCCAGTCGTGAGTATGGCAGTGATCTTCTTCGGGCGCGCGATTCACAGCCGCTTCGAAGCGATCCAGGCCATGTTCTCGGATATCAGCAGCCGCGTGCAGGAGAACCTCTCGGGTGTGCGGATGGTGCGCGCGTTCGTGCAGGAGAACGCGGAGGTCGCCAAATTTGAACGGCTCAATCGCGCCTACATCCGGGAGAATCTGAAGCTGGTTCGAGTTCAGGGCTTCTTTCAGCCGATGCTCGAAGCGCTGATCGGCGTCACCTTCCTTACCGTTCTTTGGGCCGGCGGTTTGCAGGTGCTCGCGGGCCGCATCAGCCTCGGCGGCTTCGTTATGTTCAACACTTACATGGGAATGCTGGTATGGCCGATGATCGCCCTGGGATGGGTCGTGAACCTGATGCAGCGCGGTAGCGCTTCGCTTAGCCGCATCAATCAGATTCTGCATGAGCAACCGTCGATCGCTTCCAAGGAACACGCCTACGCGCCGCGGGAAGTTCGAGGCAGTATTGAATTCCGGAACGTCAGCGTCGAGTACGCCGCCGGACCCGCGATTTCGGGTGTTTCGCTGCGTATTGAGGCGTCGACCACCATCGCGATCGTCGGGCATACCGGGTGCGGCAAGAGCACGCTGGTCAGCCTGATTCCGAGATTGCTGGACGCGCCTTACGGAAGCGTTCTGGTCGACGGCGTGGACGTGCGCGATTGGGCGCTGCCCGAATTGCGGCGCTCGATTGGGTTCGTTCCACAGGAGACATTCCTGTTCAGTGCGACGCTGGCCGAGAACATTGCCTTTGGTGTGGAGGAATCGACACCGGATCAGATTCGCCGCGCCGCGGAACTGGCCGGTCTCGCGCCTGATATCGACAGCTTTCCCGACGGATATCAGACCGTCGTTGGCGAGCGCGGCATCACTCTCTCCGGCGGCCAGAAGCAGCGCACCGCAATCGCCCGCGCGCTCATGCGCGACCCGCGTATTCTGATTCTTGACGATGCGCTTTCGAGCGTCGATACTCTGACCGAAGAGCGCATCTTGAGCAGTCTTTCGGGCGTGATGCGTGGACGCACCGTAATCCTGATTTCACACCGGGTATCAACGGTAAGGCAGGCCGGCTTGATCGTGGTGCTCAGTGCCGGGAAAGTGGTGGAGCAGGGCACGCATGAGCAGCTATCGAAAGCAAGGGGATACTATTCCGAGCTCGCGCAAAAACAGATGCTGGAAGAAGAACTGGAAGCAGCTTCATAGAAAAACGAAAGGGGGTGGCGGGGGCCGTCCCCTTTCGCTCAAAGCCTAGGCAACTTTGCGAAGCGGGGGATGCAGAGTCGATCTGGACGTGCACGGCGGCAAACTCAGGAGCGCGCGGCCCGCTGGCAGGGCTTTTTGAATGGTTCCACCGAAGTATTCGTCAAGCGGGAACAGGCTGAAAGGCTGCAGCTCGCGAAAGACCCGGCCCAACTTCTGCTGGATGCGATAAACCGAATGGAAGAACGTGCCGCGGTCGATTTTCATCTGCCGGCAGCAGAGCTTCCAATCCGCGCCCAACACGAAGTGGAACCGGAAGATCTTGAACTCAAACTCATCGAGTGTCCGCTTGCTCACGAGGTAGAAGTCCGCAATATAATCCTCGTCACGCCGCGCATAGGATCGCTTTTGGTCCTTCCCGGAAGAGAATTCAAGCGTAACTCTGCTCATATACTTCTCTTTACTGGCGCAGTAACGAAACCTGGAATAGCACGCGCGAAATATACTGCGCAACACGCAGTTGCAAGGGCTAGCCTCGCCTTTTCTGATTATCCGACGCAGTCCATCACCATGGCAAAGCGTGCAGGATGTTTTTGCAATTGCTATTGTTTCCGATCGATTCCAGTGCATTTTCGAATGTTCCTCCCGGTGCCCCTTCACCTACTTAGGAACACCGTGTCAACTGGGTACGACTGTATAGCGATTGATCCAGTGTCAACAATTTTTTTTTGAGACTTTATGCGGTTACCCGGCACCAAATAATTTCTACGCGTCCTTAACCTATGGAAAACGATGGTCTTATATGTATACTAATTGCGAACATTTAAATACAGAACTGAGGTGAATATGCGGACAATTACGCGTTTAAGTGAGGATCTATTCCTCTGGGGAATATGTCACTAGCTCCCGGTTTGTCGTTCCGTGGCTTACATTTACGCCTGGTTGAGACGATTCGCGGCCGTGTCCGAAATGGAGAGTTAACAGAGCGCAGTTTTGCCAGATCATTCGGTGTATCGCAACCGCATTTGCATCATGTGTTGAAAGGAGTACGCCTGTTTTCAGCCGAGTTCGCCGATTCGGCGATGCACCAGCTGGGCATCACGATCTGGGACCTTTGCACCGAGGAAGCGGTCTCCGACGACGGAGGCTACCCCAAGTTGTCCATGGCGCGATCGGTCCCGGTGTTGCGCGCGCGAATCGGCGCCGGTGTTCCGTTTTCCGGCTTACCGGAATTTGCTGACTTTTATCCGATCGCATCGTCTTTATTGGAGGGGATTGAGGGCCCGATCGCGGTCCGTTTAGGCGCCGACCCTGAAGTAAGCCCTCGCTTCCTGGAGAACGATGTGCTTCTGCTGGATCAAGGCATCGCGCGCAGAGCCAATCCCGATCCGGAGTCGAGTTATATCGTCAACTCGGAAGGGGGCGCCGTGGTGCGTTATATTCGCAGAGGGGGGCATAGTCTTTATTCCGCGAGCGACTTCACTCTGCCCGACCCGCGCAGATGGACCCGGATCTCGGGGCGTCGCGACATTCTTGAGATGGTGAGGGCGCGAATTGTTTGGATTGGCCGAGAACTGGCGCCGGCGCCGCCGTCCAGACCGGCTGAAGAAACTGGCCGAAGCGGTCGACCTGCTAGCGTTGAAAGACGAGCTTGAAAACCGCCAGGCTGAGCGCATCGCGCGCGCGCGCACAATGGCCGCCCTGGAGTTACATGCAATCTGCGCCGGCTTTACACAGGAACTTAACCGGCGCCTCACCCGATGTGAACTGGTGCTCGACCCGCCCGCATACACTGCCGAGTTGTTTCACGAAGACGGCCCGAACCTGATTCAGATCAATGTCCGCGGGCGAATTTTACAGATCGAGTTTGCGGCTCCCGATCAACTGATCTCCACGGAGCATTTCCGCCAACCCTACATCCTGAGCGGGACAGTTCGCGGCTTCAACCAGGAAATGCTGGAAAGCGATCGGGTGGAAGAGCAGAATCTCTTTTACTGCGATGAAAATCCGAACACGAAATCGTTTTGGCGCTGTTTCGATGGCCGCACGTATCGCACCGGCCCTTTCGATCGGGAATACTTAATCGAATTGCTCCAGCAGCTTCTTTAACGGCGACAATTCAACACTGCGGGTTCGCGGCTTCAGAATAGATTTTCACCACCTCGCGCGCGGTCCGATCCCATCTGAACTTTTGCGCCTGCTGCCATCCTCGTTCGATCAGTTCCAGGCGGAGCCGCTCATCGAGCAGCACCTCCTGGATTCCGCGCGCGATGTCGAAAACATTTTCCGGATTGACCAGCATCGCGGCATCGCCAGTCGATTCCGGCAGCGAACTGACCGAGGACGCGACCACCGGCGTGCCGGAGGCCATGGCCTCGAGCGGAGGCAATCCGAAGCCTTCATACAGCGAGGGAAAAACAAACGCAGTCGCCGAGGCGTAAAAAATCCGGAGGGTTTCGAAAGGCACGAAACCGAGAAATCGCACCGAATTCTCCACGCGGCTGCGAATGACGGTGCGGCGCACCTGTGGATAGCGCGAGATTTCGTCGCCGATGATGATCAAGCGAAGATCGGCATATCGCGGGTGATTCTTCAGGTTATTGCGGGTGACGGCAAACGCCTCGATTAAGCGTGGAATGTTCTTTTGCGGGCGGATGCTGCCGGCGTACAGAAGGAATGGGTATTGGATCTGATAACGCTCCAGTATGCGGCTCCGTTCGAGCGCGCCGGCCACGGGGTCGTCTCCATCGCCGCGAAAGAAATTCGGATCCGGTGCGCTGTAAACCAAACGGACCCGATCGTCGGGAAGTGCCAGCAGATTCTGGACGTCGCGCCGAGTCGCCGCCGAAACGGCGATGATCTTGCTGGCCCTGGTTAGCCCCCGGCGAAAACGGAACCGCCGGAGAGCGCGCCGCATTCCCGTGCCCTCGTCGAAAAGCAGGTTTGCGATGTCATGTACGGTGACCACGTACGGCTGCGGCATAAGCAGCGGCACGCGGTTCAGGGGAATGTGAACGAGGTCCACTCCGAGGCCGCGCACAAAACTTGAAAAGCGCAGATGTTCCCGGCGGTCCGCGTCGGAGCGGGCGTAAGGCGTTGTGTGAAAGTTCGACGGAAGGCTATCGATATCCGCGTGCGGGCCCGGCGCGGCGATCAGCGTGTAGCGATTGTCGGAATCCGTCGTGCCCAATGCGTTGAGCAGATTCCGAATGTAGGTTCCGACGCCGAAGTCGTCGATGCGCCGGACATCAATGGCGATTTTCACGGACCACGGCGTTCCAGCCGCATCTCAACTGGCTCGAACAGCGTTCTGCTTCCAGGCATAAAGGGGGAACTGCTCGGTGAGCCGTTCCACGCGGCGCCTCACACCGGCGATTGCGTCTTCGGACGAGAGATTCCGCAGCGTCTCGGCGATGCAGCCCGCGACCTCCCGCATCTGCGCCTCGCGGAATCCCCGCGTGGTGACGGCTGGACTCCCGAGACGGATTCCGCTGGGATTCAGAGGCGGATTCACATCGAACGGAATGCCGTTCTTGTTCACCGTTATCCGCGCCCGGTCGAGCCCCTGCTCGGCATCCTTGCCGCGAATCCCCTTCGAGAAAACGTCCACCAGCATGAGATGCGTATCCGTGCCGCCGGAAACCACGCGGAAACCTTCCTCCATCATGCCCTTTGCCAGGATGCGCGCATTGGCGATTACCTGCTTCTGGTATTCAACGAACTGGGGCTGCATCGCTTCCAGAAAGCAGACCGCTTTGGCCGCGATTACATGGACCAGAGGGCCGCCCTGAGTTCCGGGAAACACAGCCTTGTCGATGGCCGCGCCATATTGCGCACGCGCCAGAATAATTCCGGAGCGAGGGCCGCGCAAAGTCTTGTGCGTGGTGGAAGTGACGATATCGGCATAGTCACATGGGTTCGAATGCAGGCCCGCGGCGACCAGGCCTGAAAAGTGCGCCATGTCCACCAGCAAGAGCGCACCTACCGAATCGGCCACTTCGCGAAATCTTGCGAAATCCCAAATGCGCGAATAGGCGCTTCCGCCCGCGATAATCATCTTCGGCCTGTGCTGCTCGGCCAAATTCGCCAGCTCGTTAAAATCGATCAGCTCGTCGTCGCGTCGCACGCCATAGTGAATCGCATTGTAGTTCTTACCTGAAAAATTCAGCTTGAAGCCGTGCGTCAGATGGCCGCCATGCGCGAGGCTCAATCCCAAAATTGTATCGCCGTGCTGCAGGACGGCTCCAAATGCGGCCTCGTTCGCCTGCGATCCGGAGTGCGGCTGAACATTGACGTATTCGGCGCGGAAGAGCTTTTTAGCCCGCTCGCGCGCCAGGTTCTCGACTACATCGGTAAACTCGCACCCGCCGTAATAACGCTTGCCGGGGTAGCCCTCAGCGTATTTATTCGTGAAGACGCTGGCCGTCGCTTCGAGCACTGCTTCCGAGGTGAAGTTTTCGCTGGCAATCAGCTCCAATTGCGAGTTCTGGCGCTCGGTCTCCTCCTGAACGGCCTCGAAAATCTCGGGGTCTACTTCGGACAGAGGTCGCGCCATGGGGTTCTGCATACGATACCCAAAATTCTATCACCCTGAACCCGGCTGTTTTCAGCGTCAATGTCGGCGACAATGTTAAAGTTGGAATAGCGTAACGCACGCGCCGGCACTGTGCCAAGGCGCCATGGAGAGCACTGAACCGATTGAAACTTCCATCTTATTTAGCGCGCGCCGTCCAACCGAAATCGGACCCGAAATCTGGCGCGGTTCCCCAGAGCGATCCGTTTCAGAAACTGGCATTCGCCGTTTTGTGGTTGTATGTCTTTCTGCTGTTGAGCCGGTTCTCTGAGTTTGTCGACCGCACGAACGTTCTCCATTTGGTTTTCACGATCGGCATTGCCGCCGCCATCGCCGCGCTGGTGACCGGCGGGGTGTACCGGGCCATCTCCAGCCGCGTTGGGATATGGTTGTGCGCTTTCACCGCGTGGCTTACCTTTGAGCTGCCGTTCAGCTCGTGGCGCGGCGGCAGCTTCCACGGTTTGGTGGATACGTGGCTCAAATCGTTTGCCACTTTTGTTCTGGTCGCGGGACTCCTGTTCACCGTTTCGCAGGTTCGCACCATTGCTCTGAGCTGCTCTCTGGCGACTCTGTTCATCGTCGCTGTGACCTTGCACTCCGGTGTTGAAGCGGTCGCGGACAATCGCCTCTCCTTTGAAACCGGCACACTCGGCAACGCCAATGACCTGGCAGCGCAACTCGTGCTCGGGCTGCCGTTTCTGATTTACTTTTTGCTGAGCAAGAAGCAGAACATCTTGTATCGCGTTATTGCGCTCATCTCGATACCGCCGCTGCTGTACGTTGTGCTGAAGACCGGCTCGCGCGGCGCGCTTCTGGCGATCGGTCTTCTTTCGATCGTTTATTTCTGGAAGATGCCGGGCATCCAAAAATCTTTTTTCGCGGTGATGCTCATCGTGGGCATTGCGGCGGCGCCATTCCTGCTTCCTGAAAACGTGAAGGAACGCTACAAGACAATGATCAGCCGCGCTCCGGCCGAAACGTTGAGCGCAAGCGCCGCCTCGGCGCTCGAATCCGAGGAGGCGCGCCGCACGCTGCTGATCCACAGTTTTCAATTGACCGCCGCTCACCCGATCTTCGGTGTTGGCCTGGGCCAGTTCGCGGACGCGTCGTCGCTCTTGTCGATTAGCGAGGGCAAAGCGGCTATGTGGCACCCGGCGCACAGTTTTCTGCTTTTGATTCTGGCTGAGACCGGCATCCCCGGACTTCTCCTTTATTCCGCCGCGCTTTGGGTTTGTTTCAGTTCTCTAATCAAGCTTCGCAAGGCCTCCAAAAATAATCCCGCGCTGGCGCATATCTACGACCTGTCGTTCTGTCTGCTCATGGTGCTCTTCGGCTTCTCAGTGTGCAGCATGTTCACCACCAACGCCTACACTTTTCACTTCCCGATGATCGCGGGATTGATCGCGGCTTTTACGCGAAGCGCCAAGGCGGAGGTGGCGGGATTGGTTCCCGCGCCACAGGTGGTCAAGACTCCGTGGCTTCCCGCGCCGCGCAAGCCCACTACGCTCATGCCCGGCCGTCCGCTCCCATCCGCGTGATTCTATGTGCGGCATCGCGGGATTTGTCGGCAGCAAGCCATCGCCGGACTCCGTTCCGATTCTGAACCGCATGTCGGATTGCATTCGGCATCGCGGGCCGGATGATTTCGGTGCCTACTCCGACGCGTACTGCTCACTCGGGCACCGCCGCCTCAGTATTGTCGATCTTTCGACGGGCCACCAGCCCATGGCCAATGAAACCGGCCAGATCCATGTGATCTTCAACGGCGAAATTTATAATCATGCGGATCTTCGCCCTGAGTTGGAAGCGGCCGGTCATCGTTACCACTCGCGATCCGATACGGAAACGATTCTGCACGCTTACGAGCAATTCGGCCCGGATTGCGTAACGCGCTTTCGCGGTATGTTCGCGTTTGCCATCTGGGACGAGCGCGCACGCGTTTTGTTTCTGGCGCGCGACCGGCTCGGCATTAAGCCGCTGTATTACTTTTTCGACGGAACGGTTTTCGTCTTTGCGTCCGAAATCAAGGCGCTGCTCAAACATCCGCGCATCTCGCCCCGTCTCGAAGAATCGCTGCTTCCAGAATATCTATCGTTCGGCTATGTCAGTGAGGAGCGCACGCTCTTCTCCGGTATCCGCAAGCTGATGCCCGGCCACACGCTGCGGATCTCGGTTGACGATTTCACGCCAAAGATTGCCGCTTATTGGCAACTGCCCACGCGCCTCACGGGCGAAACGCGTAGCGACGCGGAATGGACAGCGGCAACGCGGTCGAATCTCGAAGAATCCGTGCGCCTTCGACTGATGGCGGATGTCCCGCTAGGCGTGTTCCTGTCCGGCGGCCTCGATTCCAGCGCCATCGCCGCCATCATGCGGCGAATGGTCGCCGAACCGGTTAAAACCTTTTCAGTCGGTTACGCGGAAGCGCAATATAGCGAGCTATCTTATGCCCGTGCCGTTGCTGGGCAGCTCGGAACAGATCACCAGGAAATCGTCATTTCGAAATCCGATTTCTTCGGCCGTCTGCCCTCGCTAATCTGGCACGAAGACGAACCCATCGCCTGGCCCTCGAGCGTGTCGCTTCATTTCGTATCGCAGCTTGCGGCGAAGCGAGTGAAAGTCGTGCTTACCGGTGAAGGCAGCGATGAAGTTTTCGGAGGTTACGGCCGCTACCGCTACCAGCTTTTGAATGAGCGCTGGCTTCGGATGTACCGCCTTGTGCCCGCGTCCGCCCGGCGCATGATTCGCGAAAAAATCGAATCGTCGTCGCTGCTCTCCGGTTCCATCCGGCGCAAACTGAATCACACGGTGCTGGGCCGCGAAGGCACTCTGCAATCGCTTTACCTCGAAAACTTCTACGGCGCGTTTTCGCAGAAGGAACTCGCCGGGCTGTTCCACCTCGCGGGCGACCCTTTCGCGAATTATCTGAAAGCCTGGAGCGCCGCGCCGGATCTGCCGACGCTCGAGCGCATGCTCTATGCCGACAAACGAACATACCTCATCGAACTGCTGATGAAGCAAGACCAGATGAGCATGTCGGCATCGATTGAGAGCCGCGTGCCGTTTCTCGATCATGAGTTCGTGGAATTCGCGTCGCAGATCCCCGCGCGATTGAAGATCTCGAAAGGCAGCGCGAAGCATATCTTAAAACAGGCGGTGCACGATCTGCTTCCGCAATCCATCATTCACCGGAAGAAGATGGGCTTTCCGACGCCTTTGCGCCAATGGTTGATGGAGCCGGATTCCGCGCCTCTCTATGAATTTCTGCAAGATGAGGACGGCCTGCTTGCCGGTTACATTGATCGCGACCGGCTGGCGGCTCTCTTGGCGCGCCACCGCGGCGGCGCGGAAGATGCCACTGACCGAATCTGGAATCTGCTGAATCTTCAACTCTGGGGCGATATTTTCCTCACTGGAAATCGGGAGCGCTGGTCTGGAGGCTTGTTGACGCCGTCCCGCATGCCCGCCCCGGTATGAAAATCCTGTGGGTGAAGATCGACTTCCTTCACCCGACGAACCGCGGCGGACAGATTCGAACTCTTGAAACTTTGCGGCGGCTGCATCGGCGGCATGAAGTGCATTTCGTGGCGTATCACGATCCCGCGCACCCGGAAGCCTTGCAGCGGGCGTCCGAATATTGCTCGCGCGCCTACGCCGTACCCTATGAGATTCCCGATCGCAATACGCCGCGATTCTTTCTTCAGTTGCTGCGCAATCTGGCTTCACCGCTCCCACTGGCGGTGGGTCGCTACCAGACCGAACTGATGCGCCGGCAGATCCGCGCGCTGCTCGATCGGGAAAACTTCGACTGCAGCGTCTGCGATTTCCTCTCGTCCGCTCCTAACTTTCCGACGCTGGCGAACACCGTTCTCTTTCAGCACAATATTGAAACTGCAATCTGGCAACGGCACGCGCAGCATGCCCCCACGCCGCTGCACCGCGCCTACTTTCGTGTGCAGGCTAAACGCATGTTCCGCGCCGAGCGGCAGGCCTGCCGCGATGCCCGGCACGTAATTGCCGTCTCGGCCGCCGATGCCTCCTCAATGCGCGAGCTATTTTCCGTTCAGAACGTCACCGCCGTCCCGACTGGCGTGGATGTCGATTTCTTCCGCGCTCCCGTGAACGCCCCCAAAAGTTCGGACATCGTCTTCCTCGGAGCGATGGATTGGCTACCGAACATCGATGGAGCGCGTTACTTCGTCTCTGAAATTCTTCCCCGAATTCGCCGCGAACGCCCTAAGACCGGCGTGACTTTCGCCGGTCGCGCGCCGGTGCCGGAGATTCTTGCCATGGCGGCCTCTGACCCTCTGCTCAAGGTGACGGGCACCATTCCGGACGTGCGCCCCTATCTTTGGGAGTCTCTCGTCTCGATTGTTCCATTGCGCATCGGAGGCGGCACGCGCCTGAAGATATATGAAGCGATGGCGGCCGGAGTTCCCGTTGTATCCACGTCGATCGGCGCCGAAGGACTCGATGTCTCGAGCGGTCTAAGCATCTGTCTCGCCGATTCGCCCGATGTTTTTGCCGCGGACTGCGTCCGTCTGCTGGAAAGTTCCGAATCCCGCTCCGCTCTGTCGTCCGCCGCGCTCGAACTCGTCACATCGCGCTTCTCCTGGGAAACGGTGACCTCTGAGTTCGAACGCGTGTTGCTCAATTCGCGCGCATGACCATCGTCCCCGCGGTCGTCTTCATTCTCGCCGTTCTTTTGGTGGCGTACACCGTGGCGGGCTACCCGATCATTCTGAGTCTGCTCGCGCGGAATTCCAGGCCCATCCGCAAAGACGATCGACTCCGAACCGTTTCGATTCTGATCGCTGCGTGGAATGGAGAAAAATTCATCGCGCAGAAATTGGAATCGATTCTCAACCTCAATTACCCGCGCGAGCTCATGCAAATCATCGTGGTCTCCGACGGGTCGGAAGATCGCACGGACGAAATAGTTCAGTCGTTCGAAAATCGCGGCGTGACCCTGCTTCGCGTTCCACGCCAGGGAAAACCGGCGGCACTGAACGCGGGCATCCCCCTTTGCGAGAACGAATGCTTAGTGCTGACCGACATCCGCCAGGAGCTTCATCCGGATAGCCTTCGGAATCTGGTTGCGTCGTTTGGCGATCCGGCGGTCGGCGCTGTCAGCGGAGAAGTCTGTATCCGCAAGGGCGCCAGCCGGGAAGAGGCCGACACGCGGCTCTACTGGCGCTATGAGATGTGGATCCGACGCAATATGAGCCGGCTCGATTCCACCTTCGGAACCAACGGGCCTTTCTATGCGCTTCGGCGCGAACTCGCGGTCCCCATTCCGCCCGATACTCTCTGTGACGACGTGTATCTGCCGCTGGCGGGGTTCTTCCGCGGTTATCGCATTGTGCTCGAAGAATCCGCGAAGGTCTTCGATTATCCGACTTCCCTGAATTCGGAATTCAAGCGGAAAGTCCGCACTCAGGCCGGCCTGTACCAGAGTCTCCGGTTGATGCCCCAAATGCTGCGCTCCGCCAATCGCATGCGTTTCCATTTTGTTTCCGCGAAGTTCCTGCGCTTGACCCTGCCTTTCGCTTTCATTGCCATTTTGATTGCGAGTTTCGGCTTGCCCGCTCCATTCCGCTCAGTTGCGCTCGGTTGCCAAGCCCTGTTCTACGGGCTCGCGCTCGTCGATTCCTGGATTCCGGACAACGCACCGTTCAAGAAAATCACGTCGCCTTTCCGGACTTTTGTCACCCTTCTGCTGGCCGCGCTTTTCGCCGTCAAGGTGTTCTTCATTCCGCCTCGCAGCCTCTGGAAGGAAACGATTGTGCGAAATCCGGTCCCGCCTCGCCGCTCCGGTTCAGACGTGACAAAATGATTGGACACTATGAGACTTCGCCACTACGCTCTCTTGCCGATCGGCTTTACTCTGTTTCAATTGACCGGCTGCGCCCCGGCTCAGCACGATGCCAAAGAAAAGTTTTACTTGATTGCCACCAACACGAAAATCCCTTACTGGCAGACGGCAAAGAGTGGTTTTTTCAAGGCGGCTGCGCAACTTGGTGTTAAGGCGGAGATGGCCGGTCCGGAAGTGTACGATGCCAAAGCCGAGGCGCAGGAATTCGAGCGCATCGCTAAACTGGCGCCCACCGGTATCCTCGTTTCGGCAGCGGATGCAAGCCTGCTGAAGTCCGCTATCGATTCAGCGATTGCCGCCGGCGTCCCCGTAATTACGATGGATTCCGATGCCCCCGGCAGCAAGCGGCTCCTCTTTGTCGGGACCAACAACTACGACGCCGGTATCCTCGGAGGGCGTCTTCTCGCCAAGCAACTGAACGGTCGCGGCAAAGTCGTGATCTTCACCAACGCTGGTCAGCCTAATCTGGACGAGCGCATTCACGGCTATCGCGACGCCGTGGCCGGCAAGTCGATTCAGTTCGAGATCGTGGACATCAAGGGCAACGCAGGCGTGGCGTTCGACTTGGCCAGCGATATCGTGACCAAGCGCAAGGGCGATGTGGACGGGTTCGTGTGCGTGGAGGCGCTGGCCGGAGGTGAAGTAGCCGAAGTGCTGGACCGAAATCACATCACGGGAAAACCAATCATTGCGATGGATACTTCCGACAACATCTTGACCGGCGTGCAGAAAGGAACGATTATCGGCACCATCGCGCAGAAGCCTTACACCATGGGCTTTTATGGCTTATCGATGCTGGACAATGTGCATCATCACATGCCCAAGAGCCTCGATGCCGATTTCGGCCGCGATCCGTTTTCGGTACTTCCGGTCTTTGTAGACACGGGCGCGACGTTGATCGATAAGAGCAATGTCGATGAGTTTCAGAAGGCTCAGGCCTCGAATAAGACGGAGTAACCGGCTTCGCCTCGGTAACTGACCATATTCGATGCTGGTATTGAGTATGGTATCCTGGGCGAGTTATGGAAGCAGCGCGCAAGATTACCATCGAAGTCCCCGCGGATCTCCTCGATAAAGCCCAAAAAGCCACCCGCACCGGCATTACCCAGACCGTTCGCAGCGGTTTGCAGTTAGTCGCGGCGTCGCAAGCCTACGCGCAATTGCGTGACCTGCGGGGCAAGGTTCGCTTCACGCGCACGCCGGCCGAGTTGAAAGCCGACCGTTGATCGCTGTCGACACAAGCACCTGGATCGCCTTCCTTCAAGGGGACGGCGGCGCGGACGCGGAATTGCTGGACCGCGCCCTGTGGGACCGCCAGGTGCTCATGGTGCCCGCCGTGCTCACCGAGATTCTCAGCGATCCAGGGCTCCCTGCGGCCGTTTCGGTGACCCTTTGCGAGCTGCCGCTTATCGAAATCAGGCCAGGATATTGGCGGCGCGCGGGAGCTTTACGAGCGACGGTTCTTGCGAAACGTCGAAAGGCGCGTCTAGGCGATGCGCTGATCGCTCAGAGTTGTATCGATCAGTCGGTCCCTTTGCTGACCCGCGACCGCGATTTTCGCGCGTTCCTCGATGAGGCCGGGCTCGATCTGGCGATCGACAGTAACTAGCCGGCGTCCAGCGCGGAGTTACTGGACGAGCGAAACCTCGATCCGGCGCAGGCTCCTATGTGGACGCGGATCGCCATACTTCGCCAGAGCCGCGTCCGGGCAGTCGCGTTCCTGTGTCTCAACCGGGTTCTCGATTATGCCGGAAAGGTTCTTGCCATCCACCAGACTGAACGTAAGTTGCACTTCGAACGTCTCCTTGCCCGCCGCGGGAATGTACTTGGCGCCCGCTTCACCTCAACCTAGTTGTTCGGCGTATCCGCGACCGGCTTCTGCATCCACTCGTCCGGAAACTGAACCTGAGGCTTCTTGGGCACCACATGCCGGACCAAGCGTGCCAACCTTGCCGGCTGGATCGACCTTTGTGACGGTGAGGTCGAAGTCGATGGAATTTTGGCCCAGCGTCACATAGTCTCCGTCCGCCCACGAATTCGGCGTCCCGGCTGCGGCTCCGCGACCATAGTCAATAATGACTATGGGATAAAAATCCTAGCCGTTAAGGTTTATCGGGCGCTTACCAAAACTCAGGCGATCATCATGCGGAGATACTACGCCAGAATCGAACGCGGCTCGGATTGCGAGGCGATGGTTCGATAAAGAGCATCCGGCGCGAGGTCAGCTCCATTCGGCCAGCACACCGCGCCATACTCATCGACCCGCACCTGTGAGAAGAAACTCGGATCGCGCAACGGCTCGAATACAGGTCCAAACATCCGCGACGACAAATCGATGCTTCCACTCCGTCCATCCGCGAATTCCACTTCTAACGTGTACGCAGGACCGGCTTTGACGCGAATAACCCGATTCATCTTCATCACTCCAACGGCTTAATGGGATTGAGCGGCTTGTATGCTTGACCCTGAATCCAATTATCGCGCAACTCGTTCTTATGGATCTCGGCCCAATCCAATACCAACCCAAGCGCCCGATTCGGCAGCTTTCCCTTGATGATCTCCAAAGTCTGAATGGCGATCTTGGCTTCGTGCTCCCCGTAAATCGCGTGAAAATGGGGTGGCGGGTGATCGTCATAGTACATCCTGACAATTCCAAAGAAGATGCTGAGTGTGGGCATCAGCACTAATTTTACGAAAATCCCCCCCCTCAATGAAAATTATGCTGCGCCGGAGCCGCCGCGCTCGCCGTCGGCAGCCGCTCCACACGCTGCGCCAGCACATGAATCACGTTATCCACATTCTGCACTTTCCCTTCGATCAGCAGCCACGGCTCGCTCACCAGCATCAGCCGCTGACTCTCAAATAAATCCGGCATCACCACCGCATTCGCAATCCCGGTCTCGTCTTCAATACTCAGAAACACGATTCCCTTCGCCGTCCCCGGTCGCTGCCGCACCACCACATTCCCCGCAATCAGCACGCGCTTCCCCGACCGCATCCGAGCCAAGTCCTTCGCCGCCGTCACCCCCAGCAGCCGCATCTCCGCGCGCCGGTGCGCCATCGGATGCCGCCCCACCGTCACCCCCGTCCCGTGATAATCCGCCGTGATGCGCTCATCCGTCGTCATCTGCCGCAATGGCGCAATCTCGGCCGCCGTCACATTCTCCGGCACCATTTCGAGCAGCGGCCCCACCGCTCGCGCCGCCCGCCCCGCCTTCCACAAAGCATCCCGCCGATGCGCCGCGTCCAGTGGATTCAGCGCGCCCACCTCTGCCAGTTTCTCCAGCTCATCCTGCCGCAATTCCGGAACGCGCCGTGCCAGATCGTCGATATCCGCAAACGCCCCCGCTTCCCGCGCCCGCACCAGCGCCGCCCCCGCTTCCGCCCGCAGCCCCTTCACATACCGCAGCCCCAGCCGCAGCGCCCGCTCTTCCAGCGCGCAGTTCCACTCCGACCGCGACGCGTCCACCGGCAGCACACGCAATCCATGCCGCTGGGCGTCTTTAATCAAAATCGCGGGATGATAGAATCCCATCGGCTGATTGTTCAGCAGCGCGCACGTGAACGCCGGCAGATAGTGGCACTTCAAATAAGCGCTCGCATAAGCCAGCAGTGCAAAACTCGCCGCATGCGATTCCGGAAATCCATACAGCGCGAACGCCGTGATCGATTGCACAATGGTGTCCTGCACCGCGCCCGTAATGCCGTTGCGCGTCATGCCTTCGCGCAGCTTCAACTCAATCTGCACCATGCGCTGTTTCGATCGTTTAAATCCCAGCGCCCGCCGCAGTTCCTCCGCCTCGCCACCCGTGAATCCCGCCACCACCATCGAGATCCGCAGCAGTTGCTCCTGAAACAGCGGGACGCCCAGCGTGCGCGCCAGCACCGGCTCCAGCGCCGGATGCAAGCAGTCCACCTTCTCGCGCCCCTGCCGCCGCGCCAGATACGGATGCACCATCTTCCCCACAATCGGCCCCGGCCGGATGATCGCCACCTGCACTACCAGATCGTAAAACTTGACCGGCTTCATGCGGGGCAGGGAAGCCTGCTGTGCGCGGCTCTCCACTTGAAATAGCCCGATGGTGTCGGCCTTCCGCAGCGCCGCATACACTTCCGGATCGTCCGCCGGAAGCTGCCCCAGATCCACTTCTTCGCCATAATGATCGCGAATCAGCACCAGCGATTCTTCAAGCACAGCCATCATCCCCAGGCCCAGCAGATCCACTTTGATCACGCCCATGTCGGCGCAATCTTCCTTGTCCCACTGCACCACCACGCGCCCCGGCATGCTCGCCGGCTCCAACGGCACCACCGTGTCCAGTTGCCCCTGGCAGATCACCATCCCTCCCGAATGCTGCCCCAAATGCCGCGGCAGATCCTGCAGCGCCACCACCAGATCCAGAAATTTGCGAATACGCCCCTGCTGCATATCGAGCCCCGCTTCCGCAAACTGCCGCTCGGCCGTGTTGTCCGGATCGCGCCATCCCCAAATCGGCACCAGGCTCGATAGCGTCTCCAGCGTCTCCACTTCGAAGCCCATCACCTTGCCCACCTCGCGCGCCGCCGACCGCCCGCGATAC
>JBBROU010000068.1:0-28449 GCA_038229055.1 Bryobacterales bacterium
AGCAGTTAGATACATAAACGCCTGAAAGAACTGGGCCGCGAGCGGCTAGGGGCACTGAATCGTCTGCTTTGTGTTAGTAAACAAAACTCTAATAGCTCTGATAACTGATATACCCGTTGCATGATGATAAGTAGCTTGAAACTAACAATGACCGCCGTCGCGGCTTTCGCGCTCGCGAGCAGCCTTCACGGAGGAGGGCCGGCCCCATTCCCGTTAACTTGGGAACAGCCGGAAAGTTTTCGATTCTAACAAAAACAGGCATTACTGATGTTCCGGCATCCGCAATTACTGGAGATAAAGGAACGAGCCCGATAACTGGGGCAGCTGACCTGGTAAGCTGCCCGGAAGTTACCGGGAATGTTTACTCAGTCAACGCAGCCGGCCCCGAACCATGCAGCATTAAGGACCCTGCCAGGCTCACTGCCGCGGTGCTCGACATGCAGCACGCCTATACTGACGCCGCAGGACGGCCAAACCCGGCCTTCACCGAACTCGGTGCCGGCAATATTGGCGGAATGACACTGGTTCCCGGCCTCCCTCACGGTACATCTGATCGGAGGCGCACAGGCTAAGAACATCTTCTGGCAGCTGGCCGGCGCGGCGATCACGGGCAGATTGTTCGCGCAAAGTGCAGTTACGCTTCAAAATGAATGTTGTTACAAAGCCTTAGTAACTAGAAAAACTATTTACGCTTGCCGTGCAAGGCGATGAGGACACGCTCGGTAATCTGATCGATCATGCTCGCCATTGAAGCATCAACGGCAAGCGTAACCGCCGCTCGCACTTGCTCCGGATCCAGCACGACGACCGACCGCACCGGCCCCGCAGCCGCCGCTTTCGCCCGCGGACGAGCCGCGCCGACCTGCCCCACCGCCGCCAACAAGGCCGTCGCTTCGAAAGGTTTTCTCAGAACTCCATCGGCGCGGACGCGCTCTACTGCCGCGTCGTCCAGCGGTTCCACGGCTCCCACGGTGAGCAGCACGCGCGTGTCCTTGTGCGCCCCGCTTGTCTTGACGTGCTCGCACAGCTCGTAGCCCGATACACCGGGCATGGAAACGTCCGCGAACACGACGTCGGGGTCCACGTCTTTCAGCCGCATCATAGCGGTGTTGCCGTCGGTGACGGTCACCACCACGTGACCCTCGTCGCGCAGAATCCGCTCGCCCATTCGCTGGGCGTGCGGGCTATCGTCGGCGAGCAGAATCCTGCTCATTGAGGAGGCGTCGGAGCCGGCGTTGCAGGTGCGGTTCCCGGTGCCGCGGCCGCCGGCTGTTGATTGGCCGTCTCGATGGCGTGCCGCGCCGCAGCCGCGGCCTGCTCCTCGATACGCAACTGCTTCTTGGTTTTCTTTCTCGGCTTCAGAGGCTGCCGGTTGGACGGCAGCGATTGCTGAACCTCCAAAGGCGTCTTGTCGGTCGCGGCAGGTGCATCGCCCGCGGCAGTTCCCGGTGCCGCCGCCGTTCCCGGCGCGGCAACCGGCTCACCCGCGTTGCCCGGAACCACTTGCCGCGCTTCCGGTCTCTTGTCGATCTCCGACGTGTCGCCTACCTGCTGCACCGAAACGTCCGAAGTACCCGACGCGGTACCCGCGGCCGAAGCCGGCACGCTCACCGGAACCGGCGGTCGCAACGCCGTCATCGCCGGCGCGCCCGTCTTGGCGGCAGTATGCACATCCGGCCCGTGCTTAAACATGCCCAGCGCCTGGGTTGTCATACTCGCCTTCTCGTGGTGGTCCATCTCATATTTCATCCGCTCGTAAGCCGCCGGGTCCGCCGGAGGAATCGGCCGCTTCAGCGTCGTCAGCTTCTCTTTCGCTTCATCCGCGTGGTCGCTCAGCGGATAATCGCGAACGATGCGCGTGTAAGCGCCGGCTGCCTTATCTTCAAACCGGTCGCCCATCTTTTCATACGCATCGCCCATCTGCCAGAGCGCTTCGTCCGAGCCGCTATAGAGAGGATACTGATCCGCCACATAGGCCAGCCGGTTCGCCGCCGCCGGAAAACTCCCCTTCGTATGATAGAAAGCGCCCGTGCGGAACTCCTTCTCGCCCAACACTTCCTGCGTATTGCGCAGCATCTGCGAAGCTTGCGGCACGAATTTACTGTTCGGGAACTGTACCAGAAGCTGCCGGCACTCATCCTCGGCCCGCTGCGCCTGCGAGTTGTCGCGATCGGCCTTTTCCATCTGCTTGTAATGGATCTGGCAGACCTTCCACTGCGCCTCCGCGGATTCCTCCATGGTCGGATAGAACAGAATGAAGTCCTTGTATTCGGCCTCGGCTTGCGCCAACCCGTGCGTGCCGCCTTCGCGATACCAGCTATCGGCAATGGCGAGCTTGGCCTTGGCCATGAACTCGCTCGCATCGTAAGTATTGATCAGCGTGTTGAGAGTGAGCCGCGCAACTTCATAGCGCCCGCGCTCAATGTCATTTACCGCCCGATCGAACAGCACTTTATCCGGCTGCAGCGTGTCTTTGACGATTGGCGTGTCGTACTTCTTGCGCCGGAGGCCGCACGATGTGAACAGGCCCGCGATCGCCAGAATCACCGCCAGCTTGGTAAGCGCGCTCCGGGTTGATACCTTATTCGAAAATTGCATAGTTGCCTTCGGATAGTGGCTGCAGTCCGCGACCCAACCTCGGCCGCCGCCGCATCCCGCTTCAGATTAAACTCTTATGGCGCGAGCCTCCGACGCCAGTTGTTGCATTTCTTTCACAGTCGCGGCCGGATCGGCACTATGAAAAACCGCCGAGCCCGCCACCAGCCAGTCGCAGCCGGCCCGTACAATCTCTTCCACATTCGACATGGAAACGCCGCCATCGATTTCAATCGCGAAATCGAGGCCCCGGTCCTGACGAATCTGGTCCAATCTCCGTATTTTGTCGAGCGCGCGCGGAATGAACTCCTGCCCCCCGAATCCCGGGTTGACGCTCATCACGAGCACATAATCCACCATCTCCAGGACGTCTTCGAGCGTCGATACCGGAGTCGCCGGATTCAAAACAACGCCCGCCCCGGCCCCCTCGCTCTGGATCAATTGAATGGAGCGGTGCAGATGCCGGCATGCTTCCTGATGCACCGACATGCGGTTCGCTCCGGCTTTCACGAACGGCCCCACGAACTCGTCGGGATTTTCAATCATCAAGTGCAGATCCAGTTCCAGCCGCGTCGCCTTTCGGATGGATGCAACCACCGGCGGCCCCATTGTCAGGTTCGGAACAAAGTGCCCATCCATGATGTCCACATGCAGCATGCGCGCGCCCGCATGCGCCACGCGGCTCATCTCGTCGGCCAGACGCGCAAAATCGGCCGATAACAAGGAGGGGACGATCTGAACCATTCGGAAACTAGGATTTTATCACGCTACCGTAGAAGCCGTCGCCCTGATCCCGGCCCGGTAGGCGGCGCATCCCGTTGACCACGTTCAATCCAGCCACCACATCTTCGTTTTCTTCACGTTCGAGCGAACACGTCGAATAGACCAGCAGGCCGCCCGGCTTTAGCAACGTTAAGGCGTTCCGGACCAGAGCCTTCTGCTTAAGCGCCAGATCTTGTAAGTCGGACGGCGCCAGTTTCCATTTAATCTCCGGATTCCTTCCCAGCGTTCCCGTCCCCGTGCAGGGCGCGTCCACCAGAACCCGGTCAAATAGGGCGTTGAACGGCGGCACGGCACGCGCCCCATCCATCACGACGACCGGGACGCGCAGCCGCTTCAGCCCACGCGCACGGCTCAGATGGACGTCGCCGGCGATCGCCCGCGCCCCAGCCGCAATCGCCTGTGCCGTCTTGTTTCCGGGCGCCGCGCAGACGTCCAGCAGCGTCATGCCTTCCGAAATATCGAGCAGCGGCACTACCGACTGCGCGCCGATATCCATCACGCGCCCATCGAGCTCGTGCCGTTCCGGAGGCTGCAGCGCAGCCGTCGCAATGGCCCGCATTGCCGCCGCCCCGAACTCATTCTCCCAGCGCGACAGCAGCCATTCCGGACATGAAAGTTCGACGTCGCGCGCAGGCCAGCTCATCTCGACGGTGGCCGCCTTGCGCAGCACCGCATTCGCAAATCCCGCGGCGGACTTCTTACGAGCCCGCTTGACCAACTCGACGCTCTCCCCGACGGCCGCGTGCGCCGGAATCCGGTCCAGATAGCGCAATTGGAAGATTCCCATGCGCAGCGCGGTGGCGACCTCAGCATCGATCCGCCCGACCGTTCTCCCGGAAGCGCGCTCGATCAGGCAATCGAGTTGCGCTCGGTAGCGAAGCACCCCCATGACGATCGTTTCCGCCAGCCCCGCGTCGCGCGATTCCAGCAGCGCCGTCCGCGCCAGCAGCAGATCGCTGGCATACCCGCCGCCCGCCACCGCCATCAAGATATCGAACGCGATCTGCCGCGCCGTACCCGGGCTTGCCATCCGAGATTTTTGGATCACAGCGCGATAACTACAAGGGACACGTGCAAGAGTTTGGATGTGAGGCACACACCAGAGCCCGTCAACAGCTCACTCACGTCATTAGCCATGCGGCTACATTCACTGTCACCTTGCTTGGATCAAAGCTCCCCTGTGTCTTTTCGACGCCGTAGTTGTGCCCGTAGAAAGTCGCCGGCTCGTGTCGCCCTGCGGGGATATTCACGAGTAACTCCCAGCTTGTCTGCTTCCCGTACAGGTCAACGCTTGGGTCAGGCCCTGGTCCGATCGCGGGTACGGGTGCTTGGATTCCAAATGAATGCAAAAGACAGTCATTCTGGACCTTTAGAAACGCCGCCGCACGATCGAGTGCTTCTTCGGAAAACGACGCATCTGCCTCGCCGTCGCTTTGAATCTGTTTGCGCGCTCAAACTCCGCATCCAGTTCCATTCTTGCGGTCTCTTCCCGAAGAGGCATCGGTACACCTGATCGTACCATGCGCCTTTCGAGCACTAACTCCGAGCCGCGAGGCGAGTCAACGAGCAGTCTTCGACGTTATAATCACAATACCTCCGTGGATCTCGAAAAGACTCTCCTCCGCAAGACCGGCGAAGCCATCTCGCGCTTCAACATGATCCGTGATGGCGACCGCATAGCTGTTGCCGTTTCGGGCGGAAAAGACTCCATTACGCTCCTCGAAGCCCTTCTCTTGTTGCAAAAACGCGCCCCCATCGGCTTCTCCGTCTGCGCCTTCACCGTGGAACAAGGCAAGTTCGTCCGTCCCATCGAACCCATTGGCGACTACATCAAATCCCGCGGCGTTGAATGGACCTATTACACCGACAAGCCCTCTGTCCGCCTGCTCACCGAAAAGCCCGACCATGGCTGCGATCTCTGCAGCCGTTACCGCCGCCGGGCGGTTTACGAAATCGCGCGCGGCCTCGGCGCTAACGTCATCGCGTTCGGCCACACCGCTGACGATTTCTGCGAAGCCCTGCTCCGCAATACCATGTTCACTGGCCGCCTCAGCTCCATGCCGCCGGTCGCCCTGTCGCGCAACAAAGAGTTCCGCCTGATCCGCCCGCTGGTCTTCGTCACCGAAGTAGTCACCCGCGCTTATGCCGAGAAGCTGCAGGTTCCCGTTCTCCCGTGCGTCTGCTCCTTCAAGACCGGCACGGTGCGCCGCGGCATCCGCGAAATGTTTGCTGAACTCGAAGTCGATTACCCGCATTTAAAAGAAAACATTCTGTCTGCGATGGGCAATGTTGACCCTTCGCGGCTGCTCGACACCCGGTATCTCGATCTGGATGCCGTGGTGAGCACCGACCCCGAACTCGTCCAGATCGGTTGACAGTAGACTAGCGGCTTTCCTAGGGCGGTCTGATACACTCCGCTCATGGCTCAGTACCAGCTTCCAGGTCGGCGCCGCAGTTTTCGGGTCGGCGTGATCTCGCTAATCATCACGGCGTTTCTGCTGTTGCTGGGCGCGCGCTGGCTGGCGTCGTTCGCGATTGAGTACGAGTGGTGGAAAGAACTCGGTCAGTTGCAGACCTGGTTCAATCTCTATGTCTACGCCACCGCGCCGCTCGCCGCAGCCACCCTCCTCGCCTTCGCCGTCCTCTGGATCACTCACGGCCGCGCGCTCCGTTTTGCAGGTACCCGGCTCAGTGAGCATCGCATTTATGCGCGCCTCACCCCGCTCCTGCTGCTCCTTATCGCTTATCTGATCTCCGTCTCGACCGTCGAGCCCTGGACACTCGTCCGCTTTTTCGGCAGCCGCGGCATTGGTGCGCGGCCTGGAACCTGGCATGACGCGGTATTCGGCAAGCCCCTCTCTTTCTATCTTTTCGATCTGCCATTCTACACCGAGTTGCGCAGCTACATCTTCACGCTGGTCATCGTCGCTGTGCTGCTCTACTTCGTGGCCGGGCGTCTCTGGCAACTGAGTTATCGCCTGCCCGAATTGCGGAACATGCGCACTTTCGATATCTCGCTCCTGAAGCTATCCGGCGGGCTCGAATCCAAATTCCTGCGTGGGGCCGTGGCCATCCTCCTCGTCGCGCTCGCCGTCGAGTACTTTCTTGGCCGCTATGAAATGGTCTGGCACGATCACGGCTTCATGGTCGGCGTCGATTATGTCGACGACTTCATCACGCTCCCGCTCCAGTGGATGCTGATCGCCGCCGCGCTCATCGCCGCCGTGCTCGTCGGAATGGGCCGCTGGCTGGTTGCAGCCTTCCTGGTGCTCGCGATTCCGGTCGCCTTCATCGTCCCGCGCCTCGCCTCCGCCCTCTACGTCAAGCCCAATGAGATTTCGCTCGAGAGCCCCTACATCGATACGCACATCCACGCCACGCGCAGCGCCTACCATCTGGAACAACGCGTCAAAGCGGTCGAATATAAGACCGTACCCGATTCCGCCATCGACACCGTAAAACACAAGAGCTTGCTCGAAAACGTCCGCCTTTGGGACTGGCACGCATTTCACGACACGGTCACTCAGAGCCAGGCGCTTCGTCCCTACTACGTCTTCAACGACACCGATGTCGATCGCTACACCATCGACGGTCAGTACCGGCAAGTGCTGCTCACGCCGCGCGAGCTCGACATCACTCAGTTGAAAGGCGCCAGCGCGAGCTGGGTCAATCCGCACTTCATCTACACCCACGGCTATGGCCTCGCTCTCGCGGAGGTCAGCAAGATCACGCCGGAGGGTCTGCCCGTTTTCCTGATCCAGAACATGCCGCCGGAGGTGAAAACCCCCAGCCTCAAAGTCGCCCGCCCGGAACTTTACTACGGAGAGGTCTCCCATGAGCCCGTGTTCGTGCACACCGCGCAGGAAGAATTCAACTACCCATCCGGCGCCGACAACGTGAAATCGAAATACGAAGGGCGCGGCGGTTTTCCGATTTCGTCATTCCCCATTCGCCTCGCCGCCTCCTTGCACCAGGGCGATTTCAACATCCTGCTCACCAGCTATCTCACTCCGCAAAGCCGGATGATGATCCACCGCAAGCTGCAGGATCGTCTATCCGAGCTCGCCGCCTTTCTTGACTGGGATTCAGACCCCTATCTTGTAATCACCAACGCGGGACGCCTGGTTTGGATGATCGACGGCTACACAACTTCGAATGCGCATCCCTACTCGCGCCCCGTCAACATCGACGGGTTCGGCACCATCAACTACATTCGCAACTCCGTCAAAGCTACTATCGACGCTTATGACGGCGAAACGCGTCTGTACATCTTCGATACGGAAGATCCCATTATTGAGGCGTATCGGAATCTTTTCCCCGAGTTATTCCACCCCGCGAGCGAAATGCCCGCCGATCTGCGCGCCCACGCCCGCTATCCCGAAACGCTGTTCCGGGTGCAGGCCGAGCTTTACCGCACCTATCACATGCTGAACCCCCAAGCCTTCTATAACAAGGAAGACATATGGGATCTCTCGCGATATTCCTCCGGTCAAAACGACGCGCCCAAATCGGTAACTCCTACATATGTCGTCGCCACCTTGCCGGGTGAAGACAAACCGGAATTCCTGTTGATGACCTCATTTACGCCAGTTGGTAAAGAAAATCTGATTGGCGTGATGCTGGCGCGCTGCGATGGTGAAAATCTAGGTGAGATCGACGTGCTGCAACTCTCCAAGCAGGAGTTGACGCTGGGCCCGATGCAGATCGCGGCACGCATCAATCAGGACCAGAATATTTCGAAGGATCTGACGCTATGGAATCAACAGGGTTCGCAGGTGTTGCGCGGACAGATGCTGGTGCTCCCGCTCGACAACACGTTCCTGTTTGTCGAACCGATCTATCTGCAAGCCACCGAAGCCCGCATGCCGCAGTTGAAGAAGGTGGTGCTCGCCGTCGGGAACCGTTTGATCTACACCGACACGTACGAGCAGGCGCTCGCCCAGCTAAACGGAGGTCCCGCTCCAACCACCGCCGCGCCGCCAGCGAACGCGGCCCCTGGATCGCGGCCAGCCCCGCCTGTGCAGGGCACTCCCGCCGACCCGCGCTTAATGAGTATCCGCACGCACCTGCAGCGCTACCGCGATTTTGCCGCGCAAGGCAAGTGGTCGGAAGCCGGAAAAGAACTGGAAGCGATTGAGGCCGAAGCCAAAAAATAGGACTGGTGGCGGCGCGCAGACTCGAACTGCGGACCTACGGATTATGAGACCGTCGCTCTAACCGGCTGAGCTACGCCGCCGTGCAGAATCTTGAGTTTAGCATGGGGTGAAATGGTGATCTTCAGAGTGGGCCGCCAAGAACGCTGAGACTGAATGAAAAAGAAATCGGGCCGCAAAGACCAAATTTCCGATGTGATCAAAGAGGAGCGGAATCGCTTCCGGAGGCCGCTAGCGGCAGAGATCGCGCGCGACCGAGAAGAGAAACTCCGGATCGTCCACGCCGCTCTGCGAAAACCGACCGAGGAAGAGTTCTTGCAGACTATGCGGACTTTCGGACTGATCGATGGCTCGCCGGAACTTGAGGCTGCTCTTGAGGCCTGGCGGAACTGCTCTTCTTAGCGCGTGCTGGCTGTTTGGTCGCTTTCTCCAGCGCATTCCACTTGCCTTCCCGCTCTTCAGGCGATACAGCGTCAGCATGGCGATCAAGAATGCCCAACAGCTTTTCCGCCTCTCGATCACGCTGTTTTTGACGATCCATATTCTCCCCAGAGTTTAGCATGCGCTGAAATTCTGAATGCGATTCACACGGAGCCTCGGGGCTGAGCGGGATTACAAGTAGATTCAGTGATATCGTATTCCCAGATGCGATCCCTGCCAATCCTTTGCCTTTTTGCCGCCGCTCTTTCGGCTGCCCAGATCCCTCCGCCCGACGAGCAAATCGCTTCGGCCATCCTCGCGGCGCCCGCTGAATTCCGCGACGGCGCAGCCGTCCTCGGCTACAACGCCAAAGGCGAACTTGTCACCCTACGAGAAGGCAAGAACGAGTTGATCTGTCTCGCCAGCGATCCATCGAAACCCGATTTCAGCGTCGCGTGCTATCACAAAGACCTCGAACCTTACATGGCGCGCGGCCGTGAACTTGTCGCCCAGAAGATCACCGGACCGAAGCGCAATGAGATCCGCTGGAAAGAAGTTGCCGATGGGAAACTCGCCTTGCCGAAACTGCCGCGCACGCTCTATGTCCTCACGGGAACCAGTTACGATGCGGCCGCGGGCAAAGTCATCAATCCCTACCTTCGCTGGGTGATCTACTCGCCCTACGCCACTCCCGAATCCACAGGTCTTTCGACCAAAGCCTCCGATGGCGCGCCCTGGCTGATGTCTGCCGGCACCGCCGGCGCCCACATCATGATTAATCCGCCGAAGAAGTGAACCAAGCGCGTAACGGCGCGGATGTTACCCTGTTAGTAGTACCGTGACCCCTCCCGAACTGCGTATTCAGGCGCTAAAAGACGCCCTTGCGACCCGTGTCCTCGTGCTCGATGGAGCCATGGGCACCATGCTGCAGAACGCGCACCTGACCGCGGCCGATTTCGGCGGACCCGCGCTCGAAGGCTGCAACGAAAATGTATCGATTGTGCGTCCGGATGTCGTGAGCGGCATCCATCGCGCGTACCTCGACGCCGGTTCCGACATCATCGAGACCAATACCTTTAACGGCACCGCGTTGGTGATGGCCGAGTACAAGCTGCAGGATCAGGCCTATAAGTTGAATTTCACGGCCGCCCGCCTGGCTCGTGAAGCTGCCGACGCCGTTTCCACTCCGTCTAAACCGCGTTTCGTCGCTGGCTCGATGGGCCCAACCACCAAAGCCATCAGCGTCGTCGGAGGCGTCACGTTTCCGGAACTCCGCCAGAACTATCACGATCAGGCCAGGGCATTGGTCGATGGCGGCGTCGATGTCCTCGTTCTCGAAACGTGCAACGATACGCGCACGGCGAAGGCCGGACTCCTCGGCATCGAACAGCTCTTTCGGGAGATCGGGCGCAAGCTCCCAGTCATGCTCTCCTGCACCATCGAGCAGAGCGGCACTATGCTTGCCGGACAAACGGCCGATGCTTTCTTCACATCCATCTCGAATCACGAACTGCTCTCCGTGGGTCTGAACTGTGCGACCGGTCCCGAGTTCATGACGGACCACCTACGCACCTTGAGCGATCTCGCGCCGATGTACATCTCCTGCTATCCGAATGCCGGATTGCCGACCGAAGATGGCCTCTACCTGGAGACTCCCGAATCGCTCGCCCAGCAGCTCGATCGCTTCATCAGGCACGGCTGGCTCAACATGGTCGGCGGCTGCTGCGGCACCACCGACGCCCATATTCGCGCGATCGCCCAGGTGGCCGCCGGAGTGAAGCCGCGGGCGATTCCCGACGCTACCCACCGGGCTTACTACACCGGCATCGATCTGGTGGAGGCCGAGGACAGCACGCGTCCGTTGATCGTCGGCGAGCGCACCAACGTCATCGGCTCGCGCCTGTTTAAGAATCTGATCGCCGCCGAGAAGTGGGAGGAAGCTGTCGAGATTGCGCGCCGCCAGGTCAAGAACGGAGCGCAGGTCGTCGATGTCTGCCTGCAGAGCACGGATCGCGAAGAGATGTGCGACATTCCGCTGTTCTACGATAAGCTGATCCGCATCATCAAAGCGCCGATCATGATCGACACCACCGATCCCAAAGCGGTGGAACTTGCGCTGACTTATTGCCAGGGCAAGAGCATCATCAACTCGGTCAACCTCGAAGACGGCGAAGAAAAGTTCGAACTGATCTGCCCGCTGGCGAAGTCCTACGGTGCCGCGTTGATTGTCGGCACCATCGATGAGGACAAACTCCAGGCGCAAGCGTTCACGCGCGAACGCAAACTAGCCGTCGCGCAACGATCGGTCGAGCTGCTCACGACGAAATATGGCATTCCGCCCGAAGACATCATCATCGATCCACTTGTGTTTCCGTGTGCCACTGGCGACACCAACTACATCGGCGGCGCGGTCGAAACCATTGAAGCCCTCCGTCTCATCAAAGCCGAAATTCCGTTCGTCAAGACGACCCTCGGTATCTCAAATATCTCGTTCGGGTTACCGGCCGCCGCCCGCGAAGTCGTCAACTCGGTCTTCCTCTATTACTGCACCAAGGCAGGCCTCGATCTCGCGATCGTCAATGCCGAAAAACTGGAGCGATTCGCCTCCATTCCGGAACACGAGCGCCGCCTCGCGGAGCATCTTCTATTCAACACTCCACCCGTGGAACGCGTGGACGATGAGCTGCGGCTCGCTCCCGAGGACTGGCGGCAGCAGACGCCCGACCAGAAAGCGGCCATCAACCAGGTTCACATCGCCGCCATCACCGAGCATTTTCGCGGCGCCGCAAGTAAGGAAAAAGCCAAGAGCGCAGACCTGCCGCTCGATCAGCGACTCGCGAACTACATCATCGAAGGGACCAAGGAAGGCCTCATCGCGGACCTTGATCTGAAACGCGCCGAAGGAATGGCGCCGCTCGACATCATCAACGGGCCCCTGATGGCCGGGATGTCGGAGGTCGGCCGGTTATTCAACAACAACGAGCTGATCGTCGCCGAAGTGCTCCAATCCGCCGAAGCCATGAAGGCCGCGGTGAATCACCTGGAGCAGTTCATGGAGAAAGCCGACACGGCCGCGCGCGGAAAAATCGTCCTCGCCACGGTCAAGGGCGATGTCCACGATATCGGCAAGAACCTGGTCGAAATCATTCTCAGCAACAACGGCTACACCGTGGTGAATCTCGGCATCAAGATTCCGCCGGAGCAGTTGATTGAAGCGTTCCAGAAGCACTCGCCGGACGCCATCGGCCTCTCCGGCCTTCTCGTGAAGAGCGCGCACCAGATGGTCATCACCGCGGGCGATTTGAAGGATGCCGGAATTCGCGTCCCGCTGCTCGTCGGCGGCGCGGCGCTTTCGCAGAAGTTCACCACCAACAAGATCGCGCCCAGCTACGGCCAGGCAGTTTGCTACGCCAAGGACGCCATGACCGGCCTGCGATTGATGAATCAATTGATGAACCCGGCCGAGCGCGCCGGACTCCTGAAGGCCAATACCCAGACCGAAGCCCCGGTAGTGGAAGAAACGCTTCTAGTCGCCCCCGTGCCGGTTTCCGAAGCGCGCAGCACCAAAGTGCGGACCGATATCCCGATCCCGCCCGCGCCGTATCTCGACCGCAAAGTCCGCGACGTTCCTCAGCTTACAGAGCTGTGGAGCTACATCAATCCATTCATGCTCTATGGCCGCCACCTCGGCTACAAGGGCAACTTTGAAAAGCAACTCGCCCAGCACGATCCTAAGGCGCTGGAACTGTTTCATCTCGTAGAAGAATTGAAGCAGGAGGCGTCAAAATTCATGAAGGCGCGGGCCGTTTGGCAGTTTTTCGAGACCGAGCGCGACGGCAACTCGCTCCATCTTTTTGAACCCGGCGCCGGCAGCCCGCTGCACACCTTCCGGTTTGGACGTCAGCCGCGTGAAAACGGGCTCTGCCTGAGCGATTACATCTTGCCCGCGACCGATAATGCGCGCGATCACCTGGCGCTTTTCGTCGTCACTGCCGGCGCCAATATTCGCGAGCGCGCCGAAGAGTTGAAAGCGTCGGGAGAATATTTCAAAGCCCACGGACTGCAGGCACTCGCCATCGAGACTGCGGAAGGCTGCGCCGAGTGGCTACATCGCCGCATCCGCGAAGATTTCGGGTTTCCCGATTCGCCGGCAATGAGCATGCAGGAGCGATTCACGTCGCGCTATCGCGGAAAACGTTATAGCTTCGGGTATCCGGCCTGTCCCAATCTCGACGATCAACAAGGCATCTGGAAATTGCTTCGCCCCGACGACATCGGCGTCGAGCTGACCGAGGGAATGATGATGGAACCGGAAGCCAGCGTAAGCGCATTGGTCTTTCACCATCCCGATTGCGCTTATTTCACGGCATCCAATGAAGAGGAAGCCGAGACCGCGGCTTAAGAGCTACCAGGTAACCGGTTCTCCGGGCTTCAGTTCCCACACATCCGTGCCGTTCTCTTTCACCAGGTCGGCGAGCTGCGAAGGCCGTCCCGTCAGTCCGGGGAAAGTCCCGAAGTGCATCGGCACAACTGTGCGGATGTTTAGCAGTTTGCAGGCGACCGCCGCTTCGCGAGGGCTCATCGTGAAGAGATCGCCGATAGGCAGAAACGCCAGGTCGGGTTTGTACATCTGCGCTATAAGCGCCATATCGCTGAACACGTTGGTGTCGCCGGCGAAGTAGACGGTGCGACCGTCCTCGAACTTGAGCACGTAACCCGCGGCCTCGCCGCCATAGATGATCTTTTCATCGTCGAGGATTCCGCAACTGTGGATGGCATGCGTCATCGTCACCGTAACGCTGCCCGCCTTCAGCGAGCCGCCCTTGTTCATCTGACTGCACTTCTTCAGGCCCTTCGATTCCAGCCAGTGGCAAGTCTCGTAGATCGCGACCACTTGCGCGTCGTATTTCTTCGCGAGCGGCACGGCATCGTGGATATGGTCGAAGTGGCCGTGCGAAATCAGTATGGTGTCGATGCGCGTAAATTTGTGCTTCGCGGGATACTTCGGGTTGCCCTCGGTCCAGGGGTCGAGGACTAGCGTCTCTCCCGACGGAAGCGCGAATTGGAAGGTGCCGTGACCAAGCCAGGTGATTTCCACATGCCGATTATGGCATGCGGTATTTCGAGATTTAGCCCGCTTTTCCGAAATCGACCACGGGCCTGTCCGGCTCAATACCTTTTTGGAAAAACGCTTTGCGCATCTTCTTCGCTATCGCCGGCACGGCTTGTTTTACCCCGCAGTCGCCGTTGTAATAGGAGCGCAGCGAGCTTAGCTCTTTAGGCTTCAGTTGCGCCAGACGAGCGGTGAGCTCCCGCTCGCGCGGCCCGCAGGTCGTTCGCGCCGCGCCGCGCGTTCGAATGGCTTCGGTATCAATCGCCTTGCGAATCAGCCGTGGCAGATCGACAGCGCACAATGAATTGTCTTTTAGAACGGTGCATTCCACGGAATGGAAGATCCGGTCGGCCGCTGCCGGCACCGCGTCGGGGTCGAGCCTGCGGCCTAGCAGGTACTCCACGCCTTTCGCATAATAAGAACGGAAGCCCGGTGCGTCCATGCTTGCACGCAACGCCGCGAGAGAATCGGCAATCTCTTCTTCTTTGTTTATCGTCTTCATGATCGCAATCCCCTTTACGACCACTACGAGACGGCCCGGAACCTGAGCACTTTAGCCCGGGATGGCTGCGTCGCGAGCGCGGCGCGCATCACCCTGACAAACGCTTCGGCGTCTTGCGCGCGATGGAGGCACTCTACACAGTGGAGTAAATGTTCTTCGAGCCAATCATGGCCTGGTTGCCCTGGCGCACTGAGCACGAAGGCTTCGAGCGCCTCTTCGGATGGATGTGTTTGCGTTGGCGTTAGCATACAACTCCTCTTCAATCTTGACGCGGCCGGTTGCCGCTACTCGGTAATATCACCAAGGAGGTACCGGGGGAAAGAGAAAGATCTCATCGAAAATCAGAGAAAGATCTTGACACGAGAACCTGCCAATTTGTTCCATTTTGGGTCACGATGCGGCCCTTGGCGGGGGAGTGAGCTTCGATGAAAGCAAGCGTCCGCTCCGCCCCATCCCGAGCCGCAAGCACACTGGCCGCGGTTGCCAAGCTATCGGCATAAAGCCCGCGGTCCGAGATCACACTAACGCAGCTTCTCGTGATGAGGCCCATCCCCGTTGCCGGGTCGATAATATGCGAGTAGCGGAGCCCACCAGCCTCCAGAAACTGCTCGGTGTCGCCTGAAGTCGAGACGGCGGCGTTGTGCAAGGTAAGCACGGTGTCGGCGTTTTCAGAACAGCCAAGAGCCACCTTCCATCCCGGCTTGTCTGGCGGGCGATCTCCGATAGCGAGGTCGCCACTGGCCGCCACCAGCGCTCGGCCAATGCCGTTCCGCCTCAACTCCACAAGCGCCTGGTCCGCCGCATAGCCCTTCGCGATGGCTCCGAGGTCGAGCATCATTCCAGTTTGAGTCAATCGCGCGGTATGGTGTGCGAGATCGAGAATCAGCTTCCGATAGCCGCCCAGCGACGAGGCGCGTTCCACCGCCGCCGGATCCGGAGGATGCCCCTGCTGCCGCGCCTCACGCCAGAGCCGGATCACCGGACCGGTGGTGATATCGAAGGCTCCTCCGCTGTCGCGAGCAAGTCGTTGAGCGGCTTCCAGCACCGTGAACAGATCGGCGCTCACCAAAACCGGATGCGTATCCGCAATGCGGCAGAGACGCATCAATTCGCTCTCAGGCTTGTAGTCGGACAGAGCATCGTCGAGTTGATTCACCCGCGCGAACGCCGCCGCGAATGCAGACTTTGCTCGCTCCGCATCGGCAGCATATAAAGTGATGCGGAACAGCGTGCCCATGTGCGGCTCGGCCGCTTCGAAGCGCATCAGGGCGCTGTCCGAAGACCATGCGATGCAGCACAGACCGGCGGCTAGCGCACTAATCGTTGCCGGATTAATCCTTGCCGGCACCGCTGTTCCAGGAGCCAAACATCTGGTCGGCGGCCGGGACCTTCAGCGGGCGAATCAGCCGGAATCCCAGCCACTGCGCATCCGTCAGATACCAGATACTCTTTGGTAACTGCGGGTCCTGCATCTTCCAGGCGGGATCGTAAGGTACACGCGCCCCGCAAGTCACCTGTTCCGCCAGGTCGTTCCACGATCCGCCGAGCGCGTACCGCTCCAGTGTCCATTCCATGACGTTGCCGGTCATGTCGAAGAGTCCCCACGCATTCGGCTTCCTGGTCCCGACCTTCTGATACTTACCCTCGCTGTTTCCCGCGAACCAGGCGTACTCGCCGAGTTGTGTTGGGTCGACGGCGCCGGCGGAAGCGCCCGCCCTGCACGCGTATTCCCACTCGGCTTCCGTCGGCAGCCGATAGAACTGCCCCGTGCGCGCGCTCAGCCACTCCGCATACTTGTTCGCGGCATGCTGCGTCATGCTGATCGCGGGGTACCCTTCAATGCCCATCCCAAAACTCATCTCGACATAAGGGCGCGTGGGGCGGCTTACGGCATCCACCAACTCGTCCTGGTGCTGCGTTTCACCGGCCTGCCTGGCAAACATGAACAGACGGTACTCGTCCCAGGTGACCTCATACTTGCCCATCCAAAACGGCTCAACGCCAGCGCTGCCCGGTATGGGAACCATTTCGAAGGAAACCGCGGTTCCTGGAATTGCGGTCTTATAGGCGCGCATGGCGCGCCTATCCGTGGCCTGGGTCGCGGCATTATCGGCAATCCGCCTGTAAAGACCCTCGGCCAGTGCGCGATCGTCGCGGCGTTTGGCGGATGCACTCCCCAGCGTCACCCCTGCCGGCCACAACGCACCTTCCGCGATCCATCGCCGGATGACGTCGCGCTGCGCCTTAGGCAGCGGCGACCCGGGCGGCATCGCGCCGCGGGTGTGAGGCGGAATCTCCAGCACCTGCCAAAGCATGCTCGCCTCCGGCTTACCCGCAACGACCGTTGCGCCCAGCCCGGCGCTGGAATCCATGCGCAGACCTCCAAGCGCTTTTTCCGCGTTGTGGCAACCGAGACATGAGGTCTCAATAATCGGACGTACCTCTCGTTCGAAATCAACTGCCGCGCTCGCCGCGCCCGAGCACGCCAACAGCAAAATGGCGACGCGCTTCATGCCTTAAAGAAATTTCGTGATTCCGGGGCGCGGCATCGGCCGGACCGGCATGCTCGCGTTCCAATCGACTTTCTCCGGAAAGATCCGCTCCTGCGAGTTCATCGCCTGTTCCCATGTGATCTGCTCCCCGGTGTACGCGGCCATGCGGCCCATTAACGCGAGCAGCGTGCTGGTGGCCATCCGCTGGCCGTCGTTGATGGGCTTGCCTTGGCGGATGGACGCGAACAGCGCGTCATGCTCGGCCTGATACATGTCGTTCTTCGTGCCTTGAAAAGTCCACGGGTTCTTGCCTTCAATGCGCGGTATCGGTCCGCGCCCAATGGTGCACGTGCCGAGATTGCCCTGTATATAATCCGCATTCTCGTTATAGCAGCCTTCAATTTGCCGGCTGGCCACGAACGCGCGCACATTCTTAGGGTACAGGTAATTCACTTCGAAGTGGTCGAAGATGTTGCCATCTTCAGCAGGAATCTGGCGTCCGCCCACCGCCACGCAACTCACGGGAGGCGCGTCCTTCATCGCCCAGGCGACCTTGTCGACGCTGTGTACCGCCTGTTCCACTAAGCTATCGCCGCAAAGCCAGACGAAGTTATACCAATTGCGAATCTGCCAATCGACATCGGTCATCCCCGCGGGACGCTGGCTCGCGGGCGGCATAGGCTTGACGGGGCTGGTGTAATACGTCGCGTAGTAAGACTGCAGATCGCCGATGGCGCCGTTCTGCACCTGCTCGAACGCCGCCTTCACATAGTTGCTGTAGCGCCAGCAGAACCCGGCTACGAGCGAGACGTTCTTCTGTTTCGCAAGCTTCACGGTCTCGAGGACGTCGCGCACGCCCGGAGCATCCACGGCGATGGGCTTCTCGCAGAACACATGCTTGCCAGCGCGAATGGCCGCGCCAAGATGTGTCGGCCGGAAACCCGGCGGCGTCGCCAGCAGCACAACGTCCACGCCGCTATCGATAAGCTGCTGATACGCGTTCAGCCCCAGGAACTGCTTCGACTTCTCGACCTTCACCTTGGGCCCGGACTCCGTGCGCAGAGTGTCGAGCGAGGAGTCGATGCGCTCCTGATAGATGTCGGCCATGGCCGTCAGTTCGGAGTAGTCGTCGGCCTTCAAGGCCTGCGCCGCGGCCCCGGTACCGCGACCGCCGCACCCCACCAACCCTACCTTGATCGCTTTCCCGGCAGTCGCGCCTGAAAGAAGCGCCGGGACTCCGCCCAGTAGCGCACCCATCTTCACGAAGTCGCGGCGGTTCGAAGTTAGCTGTTTAGAATTCTGCATCACCCACATCTTATCGAATTCGATATGATCGGTCGTATGAACCGTCGTCAGTTTGTAACGGCCGGCGCGGCGCTCGCGTTGAACGTCGCAGGAAGAGCGTCCGAAAAGAAGCGCGATATCCGCAAGGCGATCATGTACGACACCGTCAAGGTCGAAGGCCCGGTGATGGCGAAGATGCAGGCGATCCAGGCGGCTGGCTTCGCCGGCGTCGAGCCGATGAGCCACATGAATCAGACCGAGGTCCTGGATGCGCTGAAGGCCACCGGTCTGAAAGCCGCGAGCGTTTGCTGCAGTACGCACTGGAAAAAGCCGCTGTCCGATCCCGATCCGGCGGTCCGCGAGGAAGGAGTCGCCGGAATGCGGCAGGCGCTTCACGATGCCAAGGCTTATGGTGCGAGTTCCGTGCTGCTGGTTCCCGCCGTCGTGAACAAGAAGGTATCGTATGCCGACGCCTACACGCGTTCGCAGGCGGAGATTCGCAAGCTGCTCCCGTTGGCGCAGGATCTCGGGGTGAAGATTGCGGTCGAGAACGTATGGAACCAGTTTCTGCTCAGCCCGCTCGAGGCCGCGCGTTACATCGACGAATTCCACAGCCCGGCGATCGGGTGGCACTTCGACGTCGGCAACGTAATCAATTTCGGATTTCCCGAACAGTGGATTCACATCCTGGGCAAGCGCATCCTGAAGCTGCACGTAAAGGAATACAGCCGTGCGAAGCGCGACAAGACCGGCCCGTACTCCGGCTTCGACGTAGACTACCTTACCGGCGACAATGACTGGCCCGCGGTGATGAAAGCGTTGGACGACGTCGGCTACACGGGTTGGGCCATCGCCGAGCAGCCCGGTGCCGATTCCGCGGAGGGTCTTCGGAAGCTGTCGGACGGGATGACGCGCATTCTGGAAAGCTAAGATTAGGAATGAACACACACGGCGAGGTGGGGCAATCGCCTTCACCTTTCTTCTTCGAGCCCGTCACCTACTTCAACACGAACGCCACCGACTCCTCAGCCTTTTCATTCCCTTGCTGGACGATGAAGCGGATCTTGTAATTGCCGAGCGGCAACGATTCGAGCGGGGCCGTCGCGACGTATTGGATGCGGCCGTCTTTATCCGGCGCGGCAAGAGGCGGGCGGCCGCTGCCGAGGACCTGACCGTCCTTGCTGAATTCCATCTCGAGCGCGGGGGCGGTGGTGTTGGTCTTGTCGGGATAGATCACGACATAGAACGGAAGCGTCGGCGACGCGGCCTTGTTGATAACCGGATTCAGCGTCAGGGTTACCAGCTTATCGGCCATCAGGAGCGGGTCGGCGGGACTGGAATCGGCGAGTTTGTCCTTCAAGCCGCGGATTGCACCCACGCTGCTGATCCCGAGCACATTCGACGCTGGCGGCAGCTCGAAGGTGGTTTTCTGCGCGCTGAAGCGATTGGCGGATCCGCCGACGGAGGTTCCGGATTCATCGGAAACCGCGGTTTCCACAGTATATTTTCCCGGATCCGCGGTGAAGTGCTCGGCGAAGGTGAAATGACTTTCCTTGAGGGCCTGGGCCTTGGCGGCGGGCACCTTCAAAGGGATATCGTTCTGGAACTTTTTGACCACATCTCCATTCGCATTTTTTACGAGGACAACATAGGTCATGTGTCCTTCGAAGAGCTTGGTGGTCTTGTTTTCCTGAAAGGTCAGATTGCCGAGAGGGACATCGAGTACGACCTCAGCGGTGGATTCCCCCGCGGTGCCGCGATAGTGCAGACCCATGGACTGGAACTGAAACGTCGAGGGCAGGGTTGGCGATTCGAGGGCCTGCAGGAGAGGAACCTCATAGCCGCTGACGGGCGCAGTGCCGCGGGTCATAGACGCCGGGAGCGCGAAGTATCCGGAGCGCGACTGCACCTTCAGATCGCCGCGGGCCAGCTTGACTCCGATCTTGTGAAAAGAACCGTCGTAGTGCTCGATTCCGGGATTGTAAGTCACCTCGTAGTAAGTCTCGATATCCTCACTTACTTTCCGAAGCGGGCCCTTGAAGTCATTCGTGTTGGCGATAAGCGCGCCGCCAGTCGAGGTAGCCAAATCTTCCAGGGTGTTTTGCATGTTGGCTCCGGAACTTTCCAGAGCCTTGTCCTGGGCCCTCACTTGCTCCTTCGAAACGGCGCCGCTACGGTTCATCGATGTCCGGGAAGCTTCGGCCGCGGCCGCCAGTTCCGAAGTAGCGCCGGAATTGCCGCCGCTGGTTCCAAGGCCGCCCGCATCGATCGAATAGAAGCTCACGTTGGAACGGTTGGCCATGCTGATCACCGTTCGATAAGGCTCTTCCATGCCTTGCGGGATGCGAAAGCCTTCCGAGAAGTAGAGAACGGTTTTGCGGCCTGGAAGCCGGTACTGTTCCTTCACGGCGGCGAGCAAGGCATAGATGCTGGCCCTTCCGCCCACGGCGTCAGCCATCTGTTGTTCGCTTTCGAGCATGCGCAGCATAATGATTGCCGTCAGCTTAGCCACCAGGGCGCTCGGGTCGGGCGCAGACCCTGGCCCGGAAGTTGCCGTCGCGCCGGTGGACAGGTTATCCACCTGTTCCTGCAAGCTCTGCGCATTTTGGGGGGTTCCGACCAGAGACTGGACCTGGGAACGGACCAGGGCCGTATCCGCGGTGAAGTCGCTTGATCCGCCCTTAGTGGCACGGTCGATTGCCTTCCGGAGAAGATCGCGATTGTTCGTGAATTGCTGGATAGCCTGCAGCTTCTGGTCGATCGTCATTACGGCCATATAAACGTTCTGCGGCAGTTCGGTTTTGATGAGCTCCAGCGCGGCCTCGCGCCCCAAACGGCGCGCATTCATATCGAGCCGGTCGAAGATGAAGGTCACGAGCCGGATCTGGCGCAGCGGATCGAGGGCGGTGCGCGTTCCCGAAGGACCGACAGCCTCGGTGCCCGTCACTAAGCGGAAGGATTCAATCTTGCGCTGCTGGCCGTTGTCGGAGACTTGAAAGTCCCCGGCATTCAGATCCGTGACCGAGCGGCCTTTCTTGTCTCGGACGACGACGTCGACGACAACATTCTGGATGCTAGTTTTGATGGTGGGGTCACCTGCGGGGGCGGACTGCGCGGCAATGCGGCCCGCGGGCGCGCCCATCAGAGACGCCGCACAAAAGATCCAGACTTTGCTGTTCATACTCATAGTTTGACGTACCTTCCGATTTCACTGGGTAATTTCGTTCCTTAAGCGCAAAAACTCAGCGCGCTCCTTAGCGGCTTCGGCTTTGCGTCCGGCCTTGGCATAAGCGGCGGCAAGCGCGAAATGGGTTTGCGGGCTGTCCGGCGCAAGAGCGGCAGAGAGTTGCAGTTCCTTCATCCCGCTCTCCAACTGCCCGGTTTCGACGAGTGCTCGGCCCAAGACATTATGGGCTTCAAATGATTCGGGGTAGCTTTCGACGGCCTCGCGGGCAAACGGAAGCGCGGCGGCGCCGTCGGTCCGGCGCAGATACTCGACGGCAATGGCAACGAGCGCGGGTAGATGGTGCGGCGAGATAACAAGCTCCTGCTTCAGCTCGGCGAGCGCGCGGTCGGGATCGGCAACCAGAAGATAAGCACCGTAGCTGTAATGCACATTCGGCGTGGAGGGATAGGTCTCGACGAGGGCTTTGAAATCCGCCTCGGCTTTTTCGGGTCGGCGTGCGAGGGTGTTTAGCACAGCCTTCCCGGCGGCGGTGATAAGGGCGCGATCCTTTTCGGGAACATCCGCGGGAAGCATAGGGCGGCGCAGGGCGGCGAGGCCGGCGGCCGCTGTTGTCGGCGCATCCTCATCCGCACCGCTCGCCATGAGCTCGGTAAGCTTCTCAAGTGCCGCTTCGAAATGACCGGCACGGGTGAGAAGCGCGATCAGATGATACTCGGCGACTTGGGCGAGCGATCCTTTGCCGCGCACTCCGAGCGTATAGCCACGGCCGAGGTGAGCGAGCGCGGAATCGTACTCCTGGGTGCGATATTCACAAATTCCTAGAAGCGAGAAACCCGGGCCCGCGTCGGAGTTCAGCGCTACCAGACGTTTCAAGGCGTCACGAGCTTCGGGATATTGGTCCTGATCGTAGTGGAGGGTTCCGACGGCCCACCAGCCGTCCTGCCACGAGGGGCGAAGCGCGAGAGCTCGCCTATAAAGCCGAAGCGCCTCGGCCGGGTGGTTGGCGTCCTGCGCCGCTTTAGCTGCGGCGGCGATCTCGTCGAAATTGGCCGGAGTTGCGGCTGACGCGGAGGCTAGGGCGATCAAAAGAAGTAAGCAGCGCATGCGGATCGCCCTACTTAGGCTGCACAACTCCAGGCTGCTTGGCCTGAGTTGCGGCGTTCATCTTTAGGATGAGGGCGCGCTCGCGATCGCCGTCTTCGCGCCGCTTCAGCTTGTAATATGCCGTTGCAAGCGAGACGTGCGCTTCGACGAAATTGGGGGTCGTCGAAATGATCGACTCTAGCTCTTTGCGGGCGTCATCCACCCGCTGTTTGCTCATGAGGAGTAGGGCGATTTGGTAGCGCGTGGCGGGGTCGCCGGGGCGGGCGTCGAGGGCTTTGGTCAGATGCGCCGTGGCCGCCTCGTAGTCCTGGTCTTCGCGCAGCATGGCGCCGAGCTGGAGATGCGCATCGTAGCTGTTGGGGTTGCGCTTGATCTCTTCGGCGAATTGCTTAGCGGCTCCTTCGCGGTCCCCGGTAGACATCAGGGCGGCGGCGTAGTAACCGTGCACATCCGGCAGTTCGGGATTCAGTTCGACGGCCTTCCGCAGGTCGGGGAGCGCTCCGGAGAAGTCATTGGCCGTGAGCTTGGCGGTGCCAATCATCAGGCGGGCCTCGGCGGAATCGCCATTGCGAAGAATACGCTCGACCAGTTTCTGGCCCGCATCCACTTGCTTATCGCGAATCAGCGCAGTGCCGAGCATGTAGGCGATCGCGAGGTTCTGGTTCGCTTCCGCTTCGTGGGGCTTCAGCAGATCGATGACGGCTTTGTTGTTGCCCAGACGGAGCTGGCAATCGGCGAGCAACTGGAGGGCTTGGGCGTTAGCCGGCTGCTGCGCGTGCAGTTGGATGAGGGGCGCGACGGCGAGCGGGAGCTGATCGGTTTTGTAATAAGCCAGCGCAAGATCGAGCAGGGCGTTGGGATTCTTGGAATCGCTCGCCAGCACGATCTTGTATTCGGCGATCGCCTGAGAGTAGCGCCCAAGCCTGGCGAGCGAGACACCGAGGTTGATGCGGGCGTCAATGACTTGCGGCTGCTGCTTCAAAAGTTCGCGGTACTCGACGACGGCGTTTTCGTAATCGCCCGATTGTTGAAGCTCGATGGCGTGTTTGAAGATGGCGTCGGGGGTGGCGGCGAGGGCACCAAGGGAGATCAGGAGCGGGATCAGGAGGACTGATTTACCGCGCATGGCTGAGGGCCGCGGCCATTTCGGCGGGATGGAATTCGAACTCGGTCAGCCCGCTGGCGTAGGCGATGCGCCCTTGCGGGTCGATGACGAAGACGCGGCTAGGCCAGGCGGAGTAGCTGGCTTCGACTGCGCCGTCCATGCCGTCTACCAGGACTGGGAAATCGAGCTTCAGCTTGCGGGCACAGAGGGCCGCGTCGCCCGACTTTACCTGCATGTTCTGGGCGGGGTCCAAAGTGACTTGCTCTCGCTGGTTGCGGGTGCTCTGCCAATTCCCCGTTGCGTGGGCTTCCCGTATGTAGACCATATAAAACGAGATCCGGTTACCATACTGGCGGTAAAACGCATTCAGCGCGGGGGCGGCTGAGCGGAAATTGGGGCAGGTGTAGCTGCCTAGAACGAGCACCACGGGGTTCTTACCGAGAAGCCGTGTCAGGCGGACTTGAAGGCCGGTTTTGAGATCGGGCAAGTTGAAGTCGGGGGCAGCGGCGCCAACTCCTGGCCGCCGTTCGGAAGGAGCGGGCTGCGCCGGGCCGCTAATTTCTGCACGGGCTTCGGGCGAATCGGGGCGAAGCTCGAGTGCACGCTTCAGGAGACGGTTGGCCTCGGCGACCTTTCCGCGCTGATTTAGGATCTCGCCAAGATAGAGATTGGCGTCGAAATCGGCGGGGTTGGCTGCTAGTTCCGCTCTAAAAGCGTTGGAGGCGGCATCGGGATCGCCGGTGTTCAGAAGGGCTTGACCATAGGCGGACTGCAGACCTGGGAGGGCGGAATTGATGCGGATAGCCTTGGCGAATTCGGTTACGGCCGCGGGGAACGCGCCAGCGGACGACATCTGGCTCCCCAGAAGAAAATGGGCTTCGGCGGAATCTCCGTTGGCGAGAATGCGGTCCACCCACTGTTGGCCCTCGGCGACTTGCTTTTCGCGGATGAGGGCCGTGCCCAGCATGTAAGCCACGGCGAGATCGGAGGGGTCAGCCTTTCCGGCGGGACGGAATAACTCGATCACCTTTTGATTTTGACCTAGACGAAGCCATGAATCAGCGAGCAGCAGGACGACTTGCTTATTCTTGGGATCGGCTATAAGGAGTTCCTGTAGCTGGGCGGCCGCGGGGTCGAAGCGGCCCATTTTGTAGAGCGCCAGGGCGAGATTCAGCTTCAACGGGGCGCTGGCCGGATCGGACTGTAGGGCCACGCGATACTCCGCGGCGGCTTCTTCGTAGCGGCCGAGTTTGGATAGAACGAAGCCAATATTCGAGTGAACGGCCGTCATCCCGGGGTCGGATTTGAGGACCTCGCGGAACTTATCGGCGGCGGCGGCAAGATCGCCCGATTCCTGGAGCCGGAGCGCTTCCTGAAGAGCAGCGGTCGGGGAGATCTGAAATAGAAGAAAGGTGATTAGGTAGACAAACACGGGGCAAACGAAAAAAGCGGGGCAGCCGGAGCCACCCCGCCCGATTCAGAGACAACTGGTTAGAAGTAGAACTTCACGGCGAGCTGAATGGTTCGGTGACCGAACTTATCAGTCGTGATACCGTAGTCCTTATTCTCGTTCTTGCCATCTTTGCCAAGCTTCAGCGTCAGGTTATTCGCACTTGAATCGATGAAACTGTTGATCGGATGGTTCAGGAAGTTGTAAGCGGAGAACCGGAACTGCAGTCGGCGAGACTCGCCCATCTGCAAGTTTTTAAAGATGGAGAGATCGCTATCGAAGAACGCCGGTCCGAATACCTCAGGTAGAACCGAAGGTCCGTTATGGCCAGGCGTAGGTGCCGCGAAGCAGTTCCCATTGATGTACTGATTCTTTGCCAGGCCCTTGGTGGGATTGCAAGTCACGATCGGGTGAAGATCGATCGAGCCCGTGCCGTTGATGTAGGTCGGATTGAAGTTCGGCAGGTAATCGCCGGTTTGCAGATTGAAGTTCTGGTTACCGTTCTGCTCCAGGTTTTGACCAGTGGAGAACTGCGTGATTCCAGAGATCTGCCAACCATTCATAACGCCCTTCAATAAGGCATTCCCGTCTTTAATGACGTTCGGGAGTTCATACGAGTAGGCAGCGTTGAAAACGTGCCGGCGATCGTTTGCAGTAGGTCCGTAATTGTCATTCAGGTTTAGTCTGTTGGCATTTCCGGCAATACCGAGGGCCTTGCCATACGTGTAATTGACCTGATAATTCCAGCGACCACTCTGGCGCACCCAGCTCAACTGCAAGCTGTGATAGTTCGCGTAGAGGTTGTTACGCGCCACATTCAGATCCTGGTAGTTGAGCAAAGGGCGGGCCGCATCGTAGGCATCGTTGCTGACGTTACCGTTGCCGAGGAATGTGCCGTAAGGAACCGCGTTCACGTTGTTGAAGGTACCGCCGGAATCGGGGAGGTACTGCGAGGAGTTGCCGACGTACGAGGCCTCGAACAAGCTATGACCGAAGGTACGTTGGGAGATCGTAAAGCTCCAGCTATAAGTTAGCGGCTGTTCACTCTGCTTTTGATCGAGCACATTTAAAGTCTGACGGCCCGATGTAGCAGAGGTTGGAGTGAGCTGCTGCAGTTGCGAGAACGACAGCAGGCTGTTTTGACTGAAATTCAGGACGCCGAAGCCGACATCCAAGCCGTTGGTAAATTGCGGGGTGTGGTAGCGGAAAGCACCCCATCCGCCGCGGATAACAGTTTTTCCAGTACCAAAGACGTCATACGCCAACCCGAAACGAGGCGCCAGGAAGATAGGCTTCTGGTTATAACCGGACAGCGGCACGCTCTTGTTGCGGGCGTGCCAGAGGACGCCGTCGTAGGCGGTCGGTGCAGCCGGAGTATTGGTGTAAGTGTTCGGAGCCCAAACCGAGAATCCGACACCTTGTCGGTCGGTCCAGTTACCCAGATACGAAGCACGCAGTCCGAGTTCGAGAGTCAATCGACGCGTGGTCTTCCAGCTATCCTGCACAAAGCCTTCGTGAATAGTGTAGGCTTCGTTATGAAGCGGATTGAGGTTTGACTCGGAATACTGGGCCGCGTTGCCGAGGATGAGATCGGCAAAGGTATTGCCGGTGGAACCGCCAGCCCAAGGGGCCTCCACAATTAGGCCGTTGGTGTTGTTATTGGCTGGTTGATTGTTAATGATGTGCTCCCAGTAATAACCGAACTTGATCGTGTGCGTCCCGGCTACCTTCGTCAGGGTGTCGGAAAAAGAAGGGAGATACTTGGTAGCAAACAGCGTGCCATTACCTTTTTCAAATCCGCCTGGATTGAAAATGGCACCGACGCCAGAGCCCCACGACGTGATTGAAGGAATCTGTTTCACGCCGTTGTGGTAAATGCCCGTGAACGGAATTCCGAGCGCGGTGCGATCCACCTTCTTCGCGTCCTCGAAGGAATTGGGGAAGTTGATGTAGGTGTAGCCAACCACAGCTTCGTTGGTCAGGGTCGGATTGAAGACGTGCGTCAAACTGGCCGAAACGGACTGCGAGGTATTGTGGGCATCGATCGGGGTGGGATAGGGCACCTGACCAGAATTGCGCCACCATAGGCCGATCGGGAACTGCTGAAGTTCATTTTGGAGGTTGTAGCGCACGAAGAGCTTGGTGTTGTCGCTAATACTGTAATCCACGCGCGAGAGCGACTGATAGGAGTTCTGATTCACGTTATACTGCTTGGCGAAGTTGAAGCCCTGAGTTTGGGCCGGGTTCGCGTTCGGCAGCGGATAAAGCGAAGACAGTGCCTTGCCGGTGGGGTCGACCGAACCGGCCGGAATGATTCCGTTCGGATAGTTCTTAATGAACGCCTGAGCGGCAGTGTTTCCGCCCGCAGCGGCAGACGTCAGAGATGCTAAATCGGAGGAAAAATCCCCAATTCGCTCACCGGCGCTCGGCACGTTCGAGGTCACGAGACCAGTATCGAGAGTCTGTTTGTAATATTCAAAAGCCGTGAAGAAGAACAGCTTGTCGCGGTTCTTGTTAAAACCAGTGCCCGGAATGAGCACCGGACCACCGATCTGACCACCCGGGAAGAAGTACTTATTTGCGGGCTTCACCAAGCCTAGCTTGTTGTTTTCGTAGTCGTTCGCGTTCATCGCATAATGACGAGCGTATAGGTAAGCCTCACCGTGGTAATCGCGACCGCCCGACTTGGCGATCGAATTCATGACGACAGGACCCTTTGAATTCTCCGCGCTGAAGTTGGACGTCATGACCTTGAATTCCTGGATCATGTCGGTGTTGGGGTTCACGGGACTGGCGCAGTTGCAGCCAGGATCGGAAACATGCGAACCATCGGCGGTGATATCGATGGAGGCCGCGCCCAGGCCGTTGGCAGAGTAGTTGCCGATGGCGCTCTGTTTGCCGCCTTCGCCGTTACCGTTGATGCCGATCACTTCGCCGTTGTAGCCCGGCTTATTCTGCACGCCTGAGCCGATGGAAGCAAAGCCCGGGAGAATTTTGATGAATTCCGCCGCGCTGCGCCCCACAACCGAGAAGTCTTGAAGCTGTTTGGTGGTGAGAACCGAAGCCTTTTCGCCGCTATCCACCGTTCCGACGATGTCCGCGGAACTGGTAATGGTGACCTCAGCTTTGGAAGTTCCTACCTGGAGGGTGAAATCGGCTTTGCGCGTTTCCGCGCCGAGCAGGTTCAAGCCGGTCTGTTCTGCTTTCTGAAAACCGGGAGCGTCTACCGTAATCGAGTAGCTGCCCGCGGGCACTGAGGAG
>JBBROU010000069.1:0-28100 GCA_038229055.1 Bryobacterales bacterium
CTGCCACTGGCCGATGAGCGACTTGGGCACGATCAGCAGGATGCGCTGCGCACCCTCCGCCCGGCTTTGAGCGATGACCAGGCCGGCCTCAATCGTTTTTCCCAGACCGACCTCGTCCGCGAGAATGCACCCGCCTTCCCGAAGCCGCCGGAGCGCGAAAATTACCGCGTCGATCTGGTGGGGGTTGGGATCAATGCGCGCCTGCCGCTGCGCAGCGGCATAGCGCTCGCGGTCCTCTGGACGGCGAACCCGGACGAGGTCCTCGGCGAGAATACGTTGATTGAAGGCGTGGTGGGTCATGCGTTTGGCGACTATGTCGCCCTCGTATCAAACATCGATCAGATGCGGAATGATCATAATATCGAGTTCAGTTGTCGTTTAAGGACACAGTAGGCGATTAACGTAAAGCAGGGCCTGTCTGAGAGTCCCGCCTATGATGTCCCGTTACCGCAAGCTACCCTGATTTCGTAACGGCAGAGACTTAGGAACGATAAACGCCGTAGTATCCGCTAACGCCCGGGTTGTCGGCAATCAGGAAGTTAGAACCCGTGAACCGCTCACTATTCAGGTCAGAGCTTTTTCATAGAGCGCGAGCAGGCGGCCCCAGGCCTTCTCCGCCTGTGGCTCGTTGTAGACCCGCGAATCCGGAGGGCACCAGCCATGCGCGGCGTCAGCGTACACTTCGATCTCCGCGGGCAGGTTCGCATCGTCATTGGCCGCAATCGCGATGAGGAACTGCGCCTTCGTCTTCGCGGCCTGAAGGTGCGGACTGTTTGGCATATCGGTCACCAGTCCGCCGCCATGGAATGAGGCGACTGCTCCGATACGCTCGGGCACGGCGGCCGCGGTACGAAACGCAATCGGGCCGCCCATGCAATAGCCCTGTGTGCCGATCTTCCGTTTCCCATCAATGGACGCTTGCCGGTCCAGCCACCCAATGAATGCTTTGGCATCCGTCATGTGCGTCGTCTCATTCAGAGCTCGCGCGAGCGGCATCAGTTCCTGGATAGGAGTTGCGCTGCCGGCTTCCGCCGTCGGGGCTTTCTTCACGCGATAGAAAGGATTCACCACCAGCACCGCATACCCCGATTCGGCCAGCCGTTTGCCCATCTGGCGGAACGCCGGCCGTAGCCCGAAGATGTCTGGCCACACTAGAACGCCTGGAGCTGTCCCGCTCGCCGGATGCGCGAAGTAGCAGTCCGCGGTGCCGTCCGGCGTCGTTACGTTCACGTCGGATTCGGTCACTGCAGCCGCGTTGGCCAATTGCGGCAGCATCATGGCGACGCCGGCTCCCAGCATGATGCCGAACTGCTTGCGTGTCACCAAACCGAGAGCCTCAAATCCGTGCCGGTCTTTTTCAAAATGATCTTGATCGCACATGCTCCCTCCGCTTCGGCAACTGTCGCGCTAGAGCCGCGCGCGTATCGCGCCATTATACCCACTCGTTCCCGGCCTCAGCCAGCCAGAACGCGGCGTCAGGGCCGCTCGCGCTTCTTTTCGCGATCTTCCTGCGCCGATTTCTTCCACCCGGCGCTGGCCTCGCGCGCGCCTTCTTTCAGCTTCGCGGCCGCCTTTTCGGCAATCTTGCCCGTCTCCTTCGCCACCTTGTGCGCCGCCTCGCCCGCTTTGAATGCGGCTGAATTCCGGTCCTGCGCAGCGCGGTCGTCCGCGGCCCGATCGTTGCGATAACCGCAGCCCGCGCACGCGAGCGCCAGAGAAACTAGAAAGATGATCGACGGAAGCTTCATCCGGTGATGCACGCGGGAAATCATAAGTTATTATAGAAGCGATCACTACAAGAGGCTCCGAAAGTCCGAACGCCGCACGATCTTATCCGGCACATAGAAGTTAGGGCCGCCGATAAACGCCGATAAGAAAAAGAATGTTCGGGTTTTCTGATCAGCGTCCATCCGCGTTTATCAGCGGCCCGGAAGGTAGCTCTTCCGGACGGAATTCCATACCGCGCAGTAACCCGCTGCGTCTCTGCGAGGGGCGGCAGATTCACCCGGCGCGGAGTCTTGCTTTGGCTCACCCACGCCTTCAAGTCGCTCGAAATCTCGGCAAGCCGCTTTCCATAGATGCTCGTCAACGCCCCCTAGCTCGGCACTCCCGCATTCAGCTTCGCAATCACTTCATTGAAATGCGGCGCGTATTCTCGCGCGGAGACCAGCATCCCAGCCAAAGCCTAACTCTCCGCGTAAAAGACATCCGTGCCATCACGTTCCCGCCGCACGGCCGAATCCGCGTCCAGAGCCAGCAGCTCGGTTAACGGTATCCAAGCTCGCCGTCGAAGCGTCTGCATTCGCAGCGGCATCTCGCCGCCGAATTCGCACCATCCCGCGCCAATCGTCACCGTCGAGAATACGTCCGCCAAGCCTTCCGCCAACCAGGTTGGCAGCTTGAATCCGCGATTGCGCAGAACCAGGTGCGCATACTCGTGCGCAGCCACGCCAAACTGATTGCGGCTCAGCGAGGGCAGCACCACGTAGTCCTGATCCTGCGTGCCGACGTAATAAGCGTCCGCCATCGCTCCCACCCGGAACGAATTGTACTCGGCCTCCGATCCGAAGCCGATCACCTTGACCGGTGGCCTGCGCTCCAGATTCAACTCGGGAATCATGTCGTTCCGGTCGAAGAACCTGCTCAGTTGTTCGAACCATGCAAGCCCGGCTTGAACCCGCTCGGCGCCCTCGTGCGAATACACCCCGAAATGCGCGCTGCGTGCCAGAACCCATGGCGACGCTTCGAGCGTCGAGCAACAGAGGAGCAGCGCGCAACTGAGAAATACCGTCTTCACCCACTCACCTCGCCAGCCAGAACGGCTCGCGCGTTGCCACGAACTCCACCGGAACTTCTTTTACAAAGGTCTTCAACCATTCGGCGCACTCCTGCATGCCCGCCTGTTCGCTAGGGATGTGCCCCAAAAGAATCAGCGCCTTCTTCTTCCCCTCGGCCGATGCGTCCGCCACATATTCAATGGTCTCCCATTCCGGCACTTCGCCGATGACCAGCACTTCCACGCTGTCCTTCTGCAGGAACTGCCGGTGGTACTGCGGCCCCGAAGCGCCCGGCGCCATCGCCAGCTTCGTGAACTTCATCTGCGGATCACCCACCACGCGCACTACCCGGATACCAAGCCGCTTCTTCATCTGCTCCGCCGCTTGGCCCACCGTCGTCTCCGGCATCACAAACAAGCCCGGGTCCGTCGCGCTCTGGAAGCTCTTCCAATCGAGCGCGCGCACCATTCCCGTCATGATCCCGTCCGGCCTCCGCATGTGCCAGTGGTCGTGGAAACGCCACACCACCAGATGGTGCTCCTTGATGTAGCGTTCTTTCTCCGCCCAAACCGCGTCCTGCTCTTTTTCGAAAGCGTCCGTCTTATCCAGATGGCTGTAGAAGGTGGGCTCGTGCGTGATGATCAGATTCTTGCCCGCAGCCGACGCCCGCACCAGCACATCGTATGTCGCCATCATGGTCGTGGCGATGCCTGTCACGCGCTCGTCCGGATCGCCCGCCTTGAACGTGTCGACCGTCTCAGTCTGCCATGGCACGCCGACATGACCCTGAATGCGTTCGATCACCTGACGAGCCGTTAGCCCCGCCGGTTGAGCCAGAACCACAGCGCTCGACGCCAGCGCCATCCAAACTATTCGAAGTCTCACGAGAACATGTTATTGCAAATTCCCCGGTTCAACTTTCAGACGCCAAGGAATACTGATTGTCAGAATCCGCCGGTCGCCTTGCAAAAATATCAACGCCGTGAAGAGTTGGGCTCGCTGCTTATGCGGCAACGCGTTTCACCAGTGATCCGCGGCGCCGATCTTCTCATCGCGATCTTCCCAATCGGGAACTGCACGGGTGGATCATCCGGTATCATCTACCAATGCGTTTCCTGGTTTTTGCTGCGCTGATAGCAACGCAATCGGCGACCGCGGCTGCGATCGGCGATATCGAGTTCTTCGGGTATAAGGGTTTCGACATTGCCACCACACGGAAAGCTCTGCCGCTCCATGAAGGCGATGTGTATTCGCAGAAAGCCAAGGATTCAATTCGCCAATCGGTGCTTCAGACAATCGGCACGGCCCCCACCGACGTGGCCGCGATCTGCTGCGATGAGAATGGAGATCGGTTGATATTCATCGGCCTTCCTGGAGGATCGTACAAGAGCTTTGCCTACAATCCCGAACCCAAAGGCGACGGACGCCTGCCCCCGAAGGTGATGAACTTATACCAGCGGCTGGACCGGGCCATGGAGGAGGCCGTGCAAAGAGGAGGCGATGCCATCCACGAAAATGACTCCTACGGTTACGCTTTGATATCGGACCCGGCTGCCCGCGCTCTTCAGCTACAAGTGCGCGAATGGGCCGTCGGCCACGAACAGGAGTTGGTGCGCGTGCTGGATTCGTCTTCTGCCGTCGAACACCGCCGGGTGGCGAGCGACGCTCTCGGCTACGGCCGCCAATCGAGAGCCCAGGTACTCGCCTTGTCCCGTGCCGCGCGCGATCCCGACGATGAGGTTCGAAACAATGCGACGCGTGCTCTGGGTGTTCTGGTCCGGTGGAATCGCAAACTTGCGAATCAAATCTCTTCAGACACTTTCATCGAGATGCTGAATTCGGGTGTTTGGAGCGATCGCAACAAAGCCGCCGCTCTCCTCGATGGGTTGACCGCGACAAGGAATCCGGAACTGCTAGCGAAGATCCGTTCCACAGCCCTCGATTCGTTGATCGAAATGGCTTCCTGGCGCGGCGCGAGCCACGCGTTTTTCGCGCGGGAGTTGCTCGGACGAGTTGCCGGCATCCCGGAAAAACAGCTCACCGACCTTGCCTGGAACGGCCCCGTTGAAACCATCGTACAAGCCGCCCGTCAGCCGGCACTCAAATGAGCGTCTCTGAAGGCACGATATGGACCCCCGGTTTCGGCTCGACAACGGCCTCGACCAGCACCTCCGCAATCCGCGAAGCCGGGCTGATACGAACGCTTCGCGGCAGAACGGGAGCCAAGATTCCGATTAGCCGAAGTAATATCCTTTCCGCCGGCCGGAACTCGCCTCGATTCCCGCCGATGATGCTTGGCCGCGCGATCGCCAGCGATTTGAATCCGACCCGCTCGATGTCTCGCTCCAACTCGCCTTTCGTTCGCGTATAAGAGAAGAACGACTTTGCGGAAGCTCCCTTGCTGGAAGTCAATGCAAAGGTCTGCGCTCCTCGCCGATGCGCAACCTTTGCAAATGCGAGCGGCAAATCGTAATCGATGTGACGATAAGCTTCCTTCGAACCGGCCTTCGCACGCGTCGTTCCCAGCGCACAGATGACCGCGTCGACAGCCCATCCAGCGGCGTCCGGTAACAGTGAATCCAGTTCGGGCGCCAAAGGGTTCGTCAATTTAGCGTGGCTCGGTAAAGCGCGCCGAGTGGGAGCAATGACCCTCGCAATCCGTGGCTCTGCCAATGCTCGCTGCAACGCCTCGCCTCCGACCAACCCCGATGCGCCAAGAATCAATACCCGCATTGCTAAGCCGTTTCCTTCACCACCTTGCGCGCGTCTTTGCTCTTGGCGATCTACTCCGTGGTCTGCCCGGCCGTCGCCATTGCAATTCAGCGTAAGGGCCGCATGATCACCGTGCCGGCATGGCACGTGTCCCGCACACCCGAGCTGCAGTCGCGTCCGTGCAAGTCTTTCGTCAGGCAAACGCGAACTTCCCTCAAAAAACGGTTGCCCTCGCACTGCAAGGCAAATGCGCCCTGTGAAAATCCCGTGCTCTGCGCGAACTTCTGCGCGATGTCGCTGGGCGCGGCTTCAATACTCAGCAGCGGGCCTTTGTAATCCGAAGGGATCGGCACCTTGCCGAATGCCTGGATCACGGTATTGAAGTAGTCTGTCTCAGCCAATCCCGAGCACGTCCCGTGGCTCTCCCACTCATGCTGGATCAGCACCGGGCTCGGCATGATAGCCGGCAAATTGGCGGGAACTTGGGCGGCGTCGAACGGCGCCCCGGCGCAGCCTTTCGGATAGCCTCGCTCGTACTGCGGCCATAAGCCATGGACGATGAAGCCGAATTTCTTAACGCCGCCGCATTCCGGCGCATCGGGATGCGTCGTGCAAAAATCCGGCGACCAGGAAAGGCTCAGAACGTAATAATCGAAGCTCCCGGCCGGTGCGTTTTCCGCAGGCGTTTGCCCGCCCCGGTGATGGTGAGACCGTCCAAACATCGGCACGCAAATAAACACCGCTAACATCGCTAGAACAAGTTTTCGCTTCATTTGCCCCTGACCTTATTCGAATGACTCCTGCGACCACAGCGACTGGCCGCCCAGCGAAGTGTAAAAGCCCCAAATCGCCAGGGCAACCGGAGTCAACAGAATCATTATCGAAGTCCCTTCGTACCAGATCGAAGCATCCAGTGATAACGGCACGCTGGCCGCTAAGTCCGCCGTGAAGATGCCTGCGGCTAGGGCCACCAATCCGAAGCGCACCACCACCAGCACGGCAATCGCGTAAACCGCAATCATCAGCGGCCCATCGATCGCGTAATATTCCGGCGCGGTCAGTTTTTGCAAAGCGAATAGCAACACGAAGACAATCGAAGCCGCCCATTGATTGCGCAACAGCACGCGCAGGAAAAATAAAACGCTGAAGAATAGCAGCGTACCTTGCGCAGCTGATGGAATCTGCGCCGCCCATGCTCCCAGGGCCCGGCGAACGCCCAATAAATACCAGACATGCGCAAAATCCGGAGTACCGCCCGCCCGGTCCACCAGAAAAAATCTGAGGTCGAACAGAAGCAGCCAAATCACGCCTAAAATCACGCCGAACAACACATCCCGCCCAAGCAAGGGGTCGCGGATCCGCCCCGCCAGCAAACGATTCCACGAGATGATGCTATGTGGCCAGTGCCGCCGGACGTAAGATTCCACCGCCATATACAGCAGCCACACGACCCCTGCGTTGAAAAGCGCGGTGCTCACCGCCATAACAAACAGTCCCAACAACGACGCGCTGAGCACATGATGTCCCTGGAAGACCCAAAGCACCAAGTGAGCCAGGAAAGTGAAGGTCCCGAGCCGCAAAGCGCCGCGCCGGTCCGCCTTTCCCCTTTTGAAATTCCGCCTGGCCATATAGGCCGCGCCGCAGAGCAGACTGAACAACACCGTTAGCATGATGATCTCGGCGCGCTGCGGCCCGGATTGCGCGTGCTGCTCACGCATGCGATCCGGTTTAGTCCACGGACCAACCATGGAAAAGAACACCGGCATTCCGTGCAGCGCCGCCGCCTCCACCCGCAACGGCCACTTTGTTCCGGGCCACGTCCCTGTCCAAGCGGCACGCGTATCGGACGCTGCCAGCGAAGTCCAATTCGGTTCAGCCGCTTGCAGCTTCGAGGCATCGAGGCCAGCCGCCGACATCAGCGCACTCCAATCCGGAGGCGTCGGCTGCTTAGGCGCGGTCTCGACCTGCGGCGGAATCGCTTCCAGAAAAATCAGCCGCCCCTGTTGATCGAGTCGCATCCGCAACATTCCGGAACGGATGGACGGCGGGTGAGTCTCCTCCACGATCCCAGGTACCAGGTTCTGATCCAGGAATTCCCAACTAACGAGCGGTTCGGGGCTTTGCCTGTACCAGTAACCGACCGCCGTCGGGGGGCTCACCAGGGCTTCGTTCCAGCGCACTGCCGGCTTGCTGTTTTTCTTCACGTACTCCAGATAGTCGTTGTCGTAGTAGTAACCGTTTTCGCTGTCGGCTGCCTGCCGCGAATATCCTAGCTTTTGTAGGATGTTCCGCGCGTCGTCGGCGAGCACTTCGGGCGAATGCTCCAGGTGCAATTTGTCGAAGCCAAACAGCGACGCGCCGAAGTAAGCGCCCAGCGCCAAACCCGTAAGAGCGATGGCGAGGCAAGCCACCGATACCCACGGCTTAATCCCCGCAACTTCTCCGGCGGCCGCCACCATCTGCGGGGATGGCGTGTCGCCCGCCGCCAGCGCCGCCGCCAGTGGATCGCCTCCCGGCAGCGCCGCCGATACCGCCAGCGCCGACGCGGGCCTGTGCGAAGGGTCCAACTCCAGGCAACGCAGAATTGCGCGTTCCACTGCCGGATCTAAATCCGACACCAATTCCGTCGGGCTCACCGGCGATGCCGTCGTGCGGGCCCGCACCAGTTCCGCCAGGCTATTCGCTTCGAACGGGCGTTTCCCGGTGAAGATCTCGTACAGCACCAGTCCCAGCGAATAAATATCGCTGCGCACCGTTACTTCTTTGCCCTCGATCTGCTCCGGCGCCATATACGCGGGCGTCCCGTTGCGAATCTCGGCGCCGCTGAATTCCGCCGCCAGCCCGGCCAGGCCGAAATCTGTGAGCAGCACTTGGCCGCGGCTGTCCAGCATCACGTTCCCTGGTTTCAAATCGCGGTGCAGCACGCCTTTCTCATGCGCTGCGGCCAATCCCGCGCACAAACGCCGGGAAATTTCGATCGCCTTATCACCCGGAAGACGGCCTATCCGCCGCAGAAGGCATCCCAGATCTTCGCCGTCGACATACTCCATCGAGAGAAACACTAGCTCGTCTACTTCGCCCAGATCGTAAACGCGGCACACGTTCGGATGCGAGACCTGCCGCGCCACTCGGACCTCATTGCGGAAGCGTCGCAGCGCATCTTGGTTCCGGACCAGTTCTTCGGGAAGGAACTTCAGTGCTACCTGCTGCCCCAGTGTCAGGTCGTCGGCGCGGTAAACCTCGCCCATCCCGCCGCGCCCCAAGAGCGCAATAATCCGGTATCTTTCAGCGAAGAGCGTGCCCGGCGGAAAGCGGCTGCCGTCGCTTGAACTCGAGCTCGAGCTCGAGCTCAGCACGGTTGGATGCCGCCGAACCGGCGTCTTGGTAGCTGCTTGCGTGGACGCCGCCACCGTGCGGGTCGCGAAGGTATCCACCGCGACTGACACCCCGCAAGCCGGACAGAAACGGTTGCTTTCCGAGAGTTCGACCCCGCAAGATGCACACGCCATAAAACGATGCGCCTAATATAATCGCACGGCGGCGCGGTCGCTTCAGTCGATTGCAGCGGCCTCGGCCATCTCTTCAAACGCCTGCCGCTCATCGCTGCCGCCTTCGCGATGAATCATGAAAATCCCGATCAAATCTTTTCTCGGATCGATGAAGAAGAACGTCCCGTACCGGCCACCGTGGCCGTAGCTGCCGGGCGAGAGCAGCGAGAGCGTCCCCATGGAATCCTGCACCACAAAAACGCCCAGTCCCCAGCCCGCGCCCGGTGTGCCGGTCACCAAATCGCCCGTATGCACGCGCGTCATCGTCTCCACCGAAGCCGGAGAGAGCAGCCGCGTTCCGTGCCAACTGCCCTTGTTCAGCATCATTTGGTAGAAGATGAACAGATCGCTCGCCGTGGAGTAGAGTCCGCCTTCCGGCAGGGGATATTTTGCGCCCACGCGGAACTTCATCGCTCCCTCGCCCAGGGGATCGGACGTGTACTTCAGCGGCTTGCCGTCTTTCAGGATGTAAGCCGTCGGCATGCGATGAAACTTCTCCTTCGGCGGATAAATGTAGGTGTCCTGCATACCCAGCGGCTGAAAAATGCGAACGTCCAAAAACTTCTCGAACGGCATCCCCGACACCACTTCAATAATCCGCGCCAGCGACGCGATTCCGGAATTCGAATACTGCCACTTCGTCCCCGGATCGAAATCGAGCGGCTGCTGCGACAGCACCAGCACGGCCTCCGCCAGCGTCTTATTCAACGCCCCGTGCAGCTCCTGAATACCCGATGAAGGATTCGTGATCATCCCCGATGTATGCGTCATCAGATCCCGGATGATCACCGGCCGCGCCGGGCGCCGCAGCGTAATCGCCTGATCGCTCTTCGACTCCGCCACCCATTGGCCGCGAAACTCCGGAAGATATTTCTCCACCGGGTCGCTTAGCGTAATCCGGCCCTCTTCAGCCAGCATCAGCGCGGCCACGCACACCACGGGCTTGGTCATCGAGTGAATCTGGAAAATGTTGTCCACCTTCATCGGCTGCTTCGTCTCGATGTCGGTATAGCCCACCGCATTCAGCGCCCCGACTTGTCCATGCCGGGCCACCAGCGTCACCATTCCCGCCGCCGTGCCTTTGTCGACGAACTGCTGCAGGCGCACCGGAATCTGCGCCAGCCGCGCAGCGTCGAGGCCCGCTTTGGACGGCTCGGATGTCACCGTAGCCGGAGCCGCCACCAACGCGGTGCTAATGAATATCGAGAGAAGTGTTCGCATCGCTCCGCATTCTATAAGATCCATGAGCACGCCGCGCTAGCCCCGGTCACTTCGCCGGCCCGGTAGGTCATTCCGATTTCGCCGTCCCGCTCATCTCGCCGAATAGCCAAGCCTTCGCCAGTTTCCTGTCGCGTAGAACGGTAACCGGCGCGACATGCAATACTTCGGCGGTTTCCTCGCCGCTCAAGCCGCCGAAAAAGCGCAGCTCGACAACGCGGCTCTTGCGTGCGTCGATTATCGCCAATGACCCAAGCGCCTCGTCTAACGCTAGAACGTCTACTCCTCGGGCTGCGGTGCCGAGCAACACGTCATCTAAGGGCGCGTCTCAACTGTTGACGCGCTATTCGCCGGAGTTCCGGGTACACTGTCGCGATCAAATCGCCGACCGCTTGCTCGTCGCCTTCGCTCCAGGCAATGAGTAATCCACTAATGTCCTGAGATCGGCCCGGCCATTATTCTCGGGAATTTAACACAGAAACTTTTACAACCGTTGATAGATTTTCCTCCGAAAGCTCGGTATCAAAGTAGGGCCGCTGATCGGGTTTTCGGCTCATTCGACAACTCAAGGAGAATCATCATGTATCTCGAACGCTCAGCACTGATATTCATCGTTCTGGCCGCCGGCCTGAACGCTTCCGATAGGCCGCGGATTTCGGTCGTCACCAAAATAGAGGCCATCATTTAACTCCCCGAGATGAAGCTCGAAATCGTCCTCCGCCAGCACGATTTGGACCAAATCCGGCGCAAAAACAACGCCCCGAAAGCCGCAGCCTCCGGGGCGCAATTGCCGCGCCAAAAAGCACAACTAACTAGTTCGTGCCGCCCGGAGGGCAAGCCTTGGCCGAACCCGCAAAGGTGTTGAGGAACGTATACCACCCGTTCACCGAAGTCGAGGGCAGCCGCGTAAACCAGTCATGGAATACCAGATCTTCCGGATGGTATGTCTGCCCGTTGAGAACCACCGTGAACGCCGTTCCTGTTACCGGATCGCCGTTCTCTAAATTGCCCTGGCATCCCGAAACCTGCCCGATATTGCCCCATGCCGGAACCGTGTTTCCCCCCGACGGATCGTCCATCCACTCGCCAATCTCGTGCGCGATCACATGGATATCTTCAATCGGCGCCGGCGAGCCATCCGGGTTGATGAAAATGCCCGGATCGTTATATGCCGCTACCGAGTACGTCTGCCCGGTCGCCGTCTCCTGTCCGTGGAAACCTAAAATGCAGCAGCTTCCGCCTTGCGTGAAGAATACGTTGTAGTAGACAAAAATCGGCAGCGTGTTCGGCTTGATCTGCAGTGCCGTTGTCGCCAGAATCTTGTTCACCTGCGCTTGAAAATAATTAACATTCACTTCGCCGATGGTCGAATTGTATGGCGCATTCGGGATCGATTGTGTCTTGCCGGCCGCGGGAGGCACGGTTAACGTGATTGGCTTCCGCACCGCCGGTGTTCCTAGAAGCACATGGTAATTCGGGGAGGTCGTAGATACCTCGCTCCAGAAATTCGCACGCTGGTATGCATCGATGTACTGGCTGCTCCCGATGTCCACCGTCCCTTCCACAAAGTCCATGGCGCTGAAAATCGGCGACAGCTTCAGCAGGTTGATGGTGTTGTTGGTCCCCTGGTTCACTGCCTGAGTCGGATCGAACGTCACGGTCCCGATCTTGAAAATGATGGGAATGAACTCCACCGGAATGGTCGTCGAAACGCCACCTGCCGGGTCGGTCCCGACCATCGTGTAGGTATAGCTCTTGCCGCCGTTAGTGAAGCTTCTGCTCCATTCCTGAAGCTTGGCTCCCGCGGCAAGGCGGTTCGATGCCGTGTCCGCGTCGAAATGAAAGAAGTCGCGCTGAAAGTCGAGGTAACGAGCAACTCCCGCACTTCCCTTTAGATGCGCTGGCTTACTCTGCCCAAACGCACAGGACGTGACCGCCGCAACGGCCACAATGATCGTCGTAAAACGATTAGAACGATTTTTTTGCACAGATTTCCTTCCGAAAATATAAATAAGAATGAGTACTCAAAATTATACACCGAAAGGTGGGAACGTGTACGTTACCGCACTAACCTCGGGGAGATCAGACGGGTTCCGCCACGGCGGCCGGCTGCTGCGTTTCAATTTTCCCCTTACTGCGGAAGAAAACTGCGATCAGCACCACCAGCACAAAGGCCCCCGCGCTCGAACTCAACCAGAAACCAGTCCAGTTGTGCGACACCGACGTCCCTGTCTTGGTCGAAAAAAGATCCAGCGCTCTGCCCGAAAGCAGCGAACCGATGAACATCCCGACCCCGTATGTCACGAACGTAATGAACCCTTGCGCTGCATTGCGCAGGTGCGGCGGCGCCTGCTGATCCGTATAGAGCTGCCCGGTCATGAAGAAAAAGTCGTAGCAGACGCCGTGCAGCAAGATCGCCAAATAGAACATCCACATGCGGTCGCTCGGATTCCCCGCCGCCAGCAGCAGATACCGCACCGACCAGGCGACCAAGCCCATCAGCAAGATGCCCTTCACCGTAATGCGCCGGAAGATAAATGGCATCAGCAGCATCATCCCGACTTCGGAAATCTGCCCCCACGTCATCTTTCCCGCCGCATTGACCACGCCGACATCGTTTAGAAAGGCATTCGTAAACGAGAAGTAAAATGTCAGCGGAATGCACGCCAGTATCGACGCAATCACGAACACCCGATAAGACGGCGTCTTCAGCATCACCAGTGCGTCAAACCCGAGCGCGCCACGCAGCGTCAGCGTCTTTTGCTCCTTCACCGGCGGCATGTGCGGCAGCGTCAGGCAGAACAGGGCCATCACAACCGACGCTCCGGCGGCTAGCAGAAATGGCATCGCGGTTGTCTCGATCCCCAGCCGCCCGATAATCTGCCCGATCGCGATCCAACCGAAGGTCCCGAAAAACCGGATCAGCGGAAAGTCGCGCCCTGAGTCCGCCACGTACCGCAGTGTGATCGAGTTCGTCAGCGCAATGGTTGGAAAATAACAGAGGCAGTAGACGAGCATCAGCCCATATACCGCGCCGAATCCCGTCGCCCGCGACACCGCATACAGCACCGCCGCACCCGCCAAATGCAACGCCATCATCACGCGCTCGGTCGCAATGTACCGGTCCGCGATCAGGCCCACGAAGAACGGCGAGATCATAGAAGCCAGTGCCGTCGTCCCAAACACCGCGCCCGCCTGTGTCCCTGAAAACTTCAGGGTGGTCGTCAGGTAGGTGCCCAGCGTGACGTACCAGCACCCCCACACGAAATAGTTCAAAAACATCATCAAGCTGAGTCGCACGCGCAGCGAGAGTGGCATCTAGCGATAGGCCTCGTCAATCAAGCGTTCTAAATATATCTTGGACGCGCGGATATCTGCCTGCTGCTGCGGGCCCGATATCTCGCGCTCGATCGTAATCGGTCCCGCGTAGTTGCGCTCGCGAAGTCCACGCATCACCGCTCGGAAGTCGACGCGCCCCTTGCCGATCGGCACCTCTTCGCCCAGCTTCTTCGGGTCGGTCGGATACTTTCCGTCCTTGGCGTGCAGCCCGCGCACATACTTCCCGATCACATCCAGCGCCCCGACCGGCTCGCCCTTGCCATAAAGAATCAGGTTCGCGGTATCCAAATTCACGCCGACATTGTCGAGCCCCACATCCTGAATCGCGCGCAGCAGCGTGATCGGTGTCTCCTGTCCGGTCTCCATCAAGAACGTCTGGCCATTGGCGCGGCAGTGCGCCGCGGCCTCGTGGATCGCCTGCACCGCCTGCGGATATAGCGCGTCGTTCGGATCTTCGGGAATGAATCCGCAATGCGTGTGGACCGCTCCGATGCCGCACTGTTTCGCCAGATCCGAAGCCCGTTTCAGTGCGTCGATGCGCGCGGAACGCGTTGCGGGGGGCACGAGTCCAATCGTCTTCGGGCCATTGTAGAATTCCCAGACCATCGGCCCGGTCCCGAGCGTCATCGCGGCCGTTGCCTCCACTCCATGCTTCGCGAGAGCTTGTTTCAAAGGATTCGCAAGCCCTTCGGGCGAAAGCCCCACGCTGACCTGGCACGTCTTCAGCCCCAGGGCCGCCACCTCGGCGATAGCCTCGTCGGGCGTGCGCTTGCCTGCTACTCCAACAACCACCCCGAGCCTGGGGCGCGCAATCGAACCGCCGGCGTTCTCTAACAGCATCGCCGTTCCTGCGCCGCCCATGGAAATCCGCGCGAGGCCGCGGCGTGTGAATTTCTGAGTTAGCGTCATCGGTGAATTTGGTTTAGCCCCCAGTTTAAACAAATCGTCGCAACCCCCTTGCGCTTTCCTCAAATAGGACTATAACTAACACAGGAGGTTCCAAGTGCGACACTCCAATTCCTGGATGTTTATCGCCGTCGCGGTTCTGGCCACATCGGCCGTCGGGCAGGATGCCAAGCCGAACCTGAGCGGCAAGTGGCAGTTGAACTCCGCCAAGAGTCAGTTCAAGTCGTCCAAAGTAGCGGCGATGAACTGGACTATCGAACAAAAAGGCAGTGCCATCCACGTCGTTAAGGTCACAAAAGCAGCCGATGGCACCGAGAAAACCACGCAGTTCAACTGCACTACGGACGGCAAAGAATGCCCGGTGGACGGCACCAAAGTTTCTCTGTACTACGCCGGCACCGCGCTCATCGAAATGCAGGTCAGCGCCGACGTAATCAGTAAAACCACGATGAAGCTCGCCAGCGACGGCAAGTCCGTTAGCGTCGACGTCAGCTACATCGTGCCCGACCAGGAAGCCGAGTCTTTCCTGCTCGAGAAAAGCTGAGTCTCAAGGGGCCGTCATCGTTGCCGCGATGGTCCGTCCCCCCCAACGTTCCGGCAATCGCTGCCGAAGCCTGTGGCTCGCGGTCGTTCCATGCGATGTCGAGGGTTCCCACGTCTGAAGTCGGAGCCAGGCGCCGCCCCGGCCTACGCCGCGTAACTCAACACCACACGTCGCCCTGATTTCCGCAGCGCGGCCGCCAGCCGCTCCTGCCTGGTTGGTTGCCCACGGACGCGATTTGGATGCGATCGGCACCACGGCGTCGCGGGTCAACAAGCGCAGAAACGTCCATTGCTCTTCCCGCGCGAAATGCACTTCGGCCTTCACCGGCAGCGCACATTCCAGGCTCTCGAGCTGCTCCCGCAGAAATCCGGGCGAGATCGTCGGATGTTCCAACTCGTCCGGGAACCCCACCACGCGCGCCTTAATCAGCCGCACCGACGCATTCAGCCCATTCATCGTAACACCTCATTTACGAAAGTAGTTTCGGCCCCATTAAGAGCACATAAAGAATGGTTAAGTATTTTGTTACTGTAGGCGCTTAAGGAAATCCTAAGACCCCCTTAACGCCTTCTTAATGGGAGTGAGCCTAGACTCGAAACAGGTGAAATGCATGGCCGACGTAAGTTTTGTAGCAATAACGATCCTGTTCTTTGTGGTTGCCGTTTCTGTGGTCCGCCTCTGCGACCACCTCTAGGAGATGCAATCGTGGAATACCTTTTTGCGGGATTTGTAGCGCTCGGGCTCGGGTGCTACCTCTTGTATGCCCTGCTTAGGCCAGAGCGATTTTAAGGAGCCGGTATGACACTCAACGGATGGCTTCAAATTGCCCTGTTCTTCGGCCTAATTCTGGCCTGCACCAAGCCCATGGGCCTATTCATCGCCACGGTGACGGAGGGCCGTGCGAACTGGATGACCCGCGTCCTCTCACCCGTGGAACGCGGCCTCTACCGGATCTGCGGTATCGATAGCACCGTAGAACAGCGCTGGACTCAGTACGCGGTTTCGCTGTTGATGTTCAGTCTCGTAAGTGGTCTGCTTCTGTATCTGATGCAGCGCGTCCAGCAGATACTCCCGTTCAATCCGCAGCACTTCGGGGCGATGACGCCGGACTTATCTTTTAACAACGCCGCCAGCTTTGTGACGAACACCAACTGGCAATCGTACACACCTGAATCCACCATGAGTTACTTGGTCCAGATGACCGGACTCACAATGCACAATTTCGCCTCGGCTGCCGCCGGTCTCGGCATCGCTCCTGCCCTTGTCCGCGGCTTTGCACGCCAATCGGTTGAGACCATCGGTAATTTCTGGGTCGATCTGGTCCGCGCCACGCTTTACATTCTGCTGCCGTTGTCCGTAATTGCCGCGCTGTTCCTGTGCTCGCAAGGCGTAATTCAAAATCTGCATGCCTACACGGTAGCCACCACTCTGGAAGGCGCCAAACAGACCATAGGCCAAGGCCCCGTAGCTTCGCAGGAAGCCATCAAAATGCTTGGCACAAATGGCGGGGGATTCTTCAACGCGAACTCCGCCCATCCGTTCGAAAACCCGACGCCTCTGACTAACTTTGCCGAGATGTTCTTCTTGTTCGTGATTCCCGCCGGCATGACTTATACATTCGGCAAGATGATTCGCGATACGCGCCAGGGGTGGGCCTTGTTCGCGGCAATGAGTGTTCTGTGGCTGGCCGGCGTCGTAACTGCCTATCACTTCGAACAGAAAGGCACTCCGTTGCTCGCGCGCAACGGCATTGAGCTAGCCGCCACCGGAACCCAGTCGGGAGGCAACATGGAGGGTAAGGAAACTCGCTTCGGCATTGCCAACTCGGCGCTTTTTGCCACTATCACTACTGACGCGAGTTGCGGCGCGGTCAATTCAATGCATGACAGCTTTACGCCGCTCGGCGGTCTCGTTCCCCTGTTCAATATCGAGCTCGGCGAGGTCGTCTTCGGCGGTGTCGGCGCGGGGCTTTACGGCATGCTGATGTTTGCCATCCTCGCCGTCTTCATTGCCGGCCTGATGGTGGGCCGCACTCCCGAGTATCTCGGCAAGAAGGTCGAGCAAAAAGAAGTCAAGATGGCGATGCTGGCGTTACTAGTGCTCGCTTCCAGTATTCTCTTATTCTCCGGAGCCGCCTCCGTCGTTCAATTCGCTAAGAACAGTTACTGGAACGCTCCCGGACCCGCCATCGCCAATCTGACTAACTCCGGGCCGCACGGGCTATCGGAGATTCTGTATGCCTATACCAGCGCGACCGGCAATAACGGCAGCGCTTTCGCCGGACTGAACGCTAACACGCCGTGGTTCAACATGACCATCGGTCTTGCGACGCTCATCGGCCGGTTTCTTATGATCATTCCCCTGCTTGCGGTCGCCGGCTCGCTTGCAAAGAAAAGACAAGTGCCTGTTTCGGCCGGAACTTTCCCTACCCACGGCCCGCTCTTTGTAGGTCTGCTTGTTAGCGTCGTCGTGATTGTGGGCGCACTTACTTTCTTCCCGGCACTGTCGCTTGCGCCGATTGTAGAACACCTGTTGATGTAAGCCGGTCAAGGAGAAACATATGCCAACTCCCGTGGCTCCTGAAATAGAAACGCCGGCCGCCGAAACGCAGTTCCTTGCGAAGGGCAAACGGTCGCGCAAACTGTTCGACCCGGCGATTGTCCGCCGGGCGCTCGCCGATTCGTTCGCCAAGCTCAATCCGGCAACTCTATACAAGAATCCGGTAATGTTCGTGGTCGAGGTGGGCGCCGCGGTCACCACGGTCCTGCTGGTTCGCGATGCCCTGCGGAAGACCGCCGGCTTTGGGTTTGACCTGCAAATCTGCCTGTGGCTCTGGTTTACCGTCCTGTTCGCCAACTTCGCCGAAGCCATGGCGGAGGGCCGTGGCAAAGCCCAGGCGGATAATCTTCGCAAGACCAAAACCGAATCCAAGGCCCGGCGTTTGTTGAGCACCGGCGGCTCGGAAACCGTGCCCGCCTCCATGCTGCGTAAGAACGACATCGTTCTCTGCAATGCCGGTGAAATCATTCCCGGCGATGGCGACGTAGTCGAAGGCATCGCCAGCGTCGATGAATCCGTGATCACCGTCGAAAGCGCGCCCGTCATTCGCGAATCCGGCGGAGACCGCAGCGCCGTCACCGGTGGCACCAAAGTGCTCTCCGATTGGATTAAGATCAAGATCGTCTCAAACCCGGGTGAAACTTTTCTCGACCGCATGATTGCGCTGGTGGAAGGCGCGCAGCGTCAAAAGACGCCCAACGAGATCGCGCTCAACATCATGATCGCCGGCCTCACGCTCATCTTTCTGCTCGCCGTAGTCACTCTTGCGCCGTTTGCCGGCTATAGCGTCATCTCCGCCGGCAGCGGCTTCATGCCCAGTGTCATCGTCCTGGTGTCGCTATTAGTGTGTTTAATTCCAACCACCATCGGCGGCTTGCTTTCGGCTATTGGCATTGCCGGCATGGATCGCGTGATGCAACACAACGTTCTCGCCATGAGCGGCAAAGCTGTCGAAGCGGCGGGCGACGTCAACACCCTGCTGCTAGACAAAACCGGCACCATCACCCTCGGCAATCGCGAAGCTGTCGAGTTCATCTGCTGTGAAGGGGTCACCGAAGCCGAGCTCGCCGATGGAGCCCAGCTTTCCAGCCTGGCGGATGAAACTCCCGAAGGCCGCTCCATCGTCGTCCTCGCCAAACTGAAATATGGTCTGCGCGGTCGCGAAGTGGCCGACCATGAAGCCACCTTCATCCCTTTCAGTGCGCAGACGCGGATGAGCGGCGTCGACCTCGATGGCCGCCGCATCCGGAAGGGTGCGACCGATTCCGTGCGCCGTTATGTAGAGCAGCAGGGCGGACGTTTTCCGTCCCACGTGCTCGAAACCACCGAGAAAATTTCACGCAGTGGCGGCACCCCCCTCGTCGTCGCTGAAGATGATCGCGTCCTCGGCGTGATTCATCTTAAAGACATCGTAAAGGGCGGCATGAAAGAGCGCTTCGCCCAGATGCGCGTCATGGGAATCCGCACCGTTATGATCACCGGTGACAATCCCTTGACTGCTGCGGCCATCGCCGCCGAGGCCGGAGTGGATGACTTCCTCGCTCAGGCCACTCCCAAAGACAAGCTGGATCTGATCAAAAAAGAGCAGTCCAGCGGCCGCCTCGTCGCCATGACCGGCGATGGCACCAAAGACGCTCCGGCCCTAGCCCAGGCCGACGTTGGCGTTGCCATGAACACCGGCACGATGGCCGCCAAAGAGGCGGGTAACATGATCGATCTCGACAGCAACCCCACTAAGTTGATCGAAATCGTCGCCATCGGAAAGCAGTTACTCATCACGCGCGGTTCACTTACCACTTTCTCGATCGCCAATGATGTCGCCAAGTACTTCGCGATCATCCCGGCCATGTTCCAGCTGACTTATCCCGCGCTCGGCCGCATGAACATCATGCGCCTCCACACCCCCCAAAGCGCCATCCTCGCGGCGGTCATCTTCAATGCGCTGATCATCATCGCACTCGTCCCGCTGGCACTGCGCGGCGTTCGCTACCGCCCGCTATCTGCCGGAGCCCTGCTACGCCGCAACCTGCTGGTCTACGGTTTGGGGGGCATCGTCGCGCCCTTTCCGGGAATCTGGGCTATCGACCGGCTGCTCGGCCTCGTTGGCCTGGCATAACAAGGAGATTCAACATGCTCAAACAAATCAAAACCGCGGTGCTGATTACAATCGTCCTTACCGTCCTCACCGGAATCGTGTACCCGCTGGCGATTACAGTGCTCTCTCAAGTGCTCTTCCCGAAACAGGCCAACGGAAGCCTCATCACCGCGAACGGTAAGGTGATCGGCTCAGAGTTAATCGGCCAGAACTTCGCCAAGCCGGAATATTTTCACCCGCGGCCGTCCGCCGCCGGAAACGACGGTTATGACGCTGCCTCGTCCGGCGGTTCCAACCTCGGTCCCACCAGCAGCGCGCTCTCGGATCGGCTGAAGGCCTCCGCCGCCGCATTTCACAAGGACAATCCGCGGCACACCGGCCCCTTCCCAGCCGACCTGATCACCGCTTCCGCGAGCGGCCTCGATCCCGACATTAGTCCGGCCTCGGCCAACGTGCAAGTCGCCCGGGTCGCGCAAGCCCGGGGGTTATCCAGCCAGCAAATGCAGGGCCTCGTCGATGCCAATGTGCAAGGCCGTCAGTTCGGCGTCTTAGGCGAACCGCGCGTCAACGTGCTGAAGCTCAACCTTGAACTCGATCGCCAGTTCCCCATGAAGCGATAACTCGACGCGCTAATCTTGTCATTGGTCCACTTATGCATGAACGCGCGTTCTGCAGGCCTAACCCGGATGAACTGCTGCGGCTCTTGTCCGCCCAGGAGCTGAACGAAAGTCGCGGCCGTCTGAAGATTTTCTTGGGCTACGCCTCGCGCGTCGGCAAGTCTCTGCGCATGTTCGAAGAAGGCCGGCGCCGTCAGGAACGCGGTCAGGATGTCATCGTCGGCGCCGTCCAAGCCAAAGGTTCCGGCGAACTTGCCGAAGTCCTCTCCGGACTGGAGGTCGTGCCATTGCTTCATCGCGACGGACGCGATTATCTTGACGTCGAGGCGGTTCTCAAACGGCGCCCGCAGGTCTGCCTGGTCGACGAGCTTGCCTCCGATAATCCACCGGGGCCGCAAAATCGCGCGCGCTGGCAGGACGTTGAGGAGATCCTCGAGCACGGCATCACCGTGGTTACCGCGATAAACCTCCAACACATCCGCGAGCAGCAGGACGCAGTTGAGCGGATTACCGGAAAACGCGCGCGAAACTGCGTCCCCGAAGCTTTCATCCGCTGCGCCGACGAATTTGTTCTGGTCGATGCGCCCGTGGCCGATTTCTCCGAACTGCGCGAGGTCGCTCTTCTGCTTGCGGCCGAGGTAGTCGAATCGCAGCTACAACGTTATCTCGACCTGCATCACATCCAAGCCTCTTGGGGTACCCAGGAGCGCATTCTCGTTTGCATTACGCCGCACAGCGACGCCGCCACCATGATGCAGAGCGGGAAGCGCAGCGCCGAGCGCTTCCATGGGCAGCTTGTTGTCGCCTATGTCGCTCAGGACGATATCACCCGCGAAGATCAGGAGAACCTCGATCGGCACCTCGAGCTTGCGCGCCGCCTCGGGGTGGAGTATCACGCACTCCAAGGCCGCGATCCAATCGGCTCCATCATCGAGTTCGCGCGCGCTCAGCGCGTCACTCAGATATTCGTCGGGCATAGCCGCCAATCGTCGTGGAGATTTTGGGCCGCGAATCCGCTCGACCGCCTCATCGAAGCCGCCGACGGTATTGATGTCCGGATCTTCCCGCATCCGCAAAATGCCTGAGCCGCACGCCGCTGGGCAGCAGCGCCGGGGTCACCTCAAAATCTATCTCGGCTATGCCGCCGGCGTCGGCAAGACGTATCAGATGCTCGAAGAAGCGCAGCGTCTCAAAGCCGCCGGTACCGACGTCGTCATCGGCTATTTCGAGCCGCACGGCCGCAAGGACACCATCGAAATGACGATTCGCCTGGAAACCGTTCCGCGGCGCCGCGTCGAGCACCGCGGCACAGCCTTCGAAGAAATGGATACCGAGGCGATCGTCCGTCGCCATCCGCAAGTCTGCGTGGTGGACGAGTTCGCGCACAGCAACGTTCCCGGCTCCGCCCGGGGCAAGCGGTGGGAAGATGTGCGCGCACTTCAGGACGCCGGCATCGATGTCCTTACAACCATCAATGTTCAGCACATTGAAAGTCTCAATGATCAGGTTCTGCAGGGCACCGGCATCCGCGTTCGCGAGACGGTTCCCGACTGGATGATGCAGGAAGCCGATGAACTCGTCATGGTCGATGTCACCCCGCGCGCACTGCTGCATCGTCTCGAACGGGGCGTCGTCTACGCTCCTGAAAAGGCACAGCGCGCGCTGGAGAACTTCTTTACCGAAACCAATCTGACCGCCCTGCGCGAGCTCGCCCTCCGCCAAGCCGCGCACCAGGTCGGAGATCGCCGTGAAGAAGCCCTCAGCATCGTTCCGCAGCCCGCATCGGCCGCGGATAATCCCGATCGCCACGAGACGATCGTGATTCACTTGACCGCCGACCCGTCCACTGCGATGCTCATCCGTCGCGGCAAGCGCGTTGCCGATTTCCTGCACGCTCACTGCGTCGCGGTATACATTGAGCACGACGCGAATTGGAGCGATTTATCGCCTTCCGAAAAAGAGGCAGTGGAAAAGCATCTATCTTTCTCGCGCAACCTGCACATCGAAACGAAATTCCTGCAAGGAGACAACGTTCCCGAAACCTTAGTTGCGTTCGCGCGAGCTCAAAAAACGACGCAGCTATTTCTTGCCCGCGACGCGGGCGCCAAACAAATCGTCAAGCTCGCCCGCGACATGGAAATCACCATCGTCGCCCGCCGCCGCCGGTAGTTCCGCCGATTCCTTAAGAAGGTATCATCGCCGCGCGACTTAATAGCTGATGAAACACATCCTGCTCTTTGTGATGCTCTTCCCCTCGGTTCACGCCCAAATTACAGCCAATGTCTACGCCCGAGTGTTGAGCGTGCGCGTTAACGGAAGCTCCCCGGACGCCGTCACGGCCACCATGTTCTCTATCGAGGTCGATGGGCGCCAGTATCTAATCACCGCCAGACACGTGGGACGCTCTCAGGATGAAAGCGCGATCCCCGAAGCGGCTCTGTCTTCGGATTACAAGCTCCTCGGTGTCGTCTCAGGCTTCCGCGTAAAATTCACTCCGGTTCTGGAAAAGCGCGGCGGCGAATTCAAAGTGGCGAACCCCGCCCGGTTTATCGCGGAAAATACCGGAATTATGCGGGGCTACGCCATCGAGCCAGACCTTCGCGCGGGCGAATCGAGTCTGCCGAATAGGGAGGACTTGGCGGAAGAACTCCAGAATTCCTCCGGTACATTGATGAATCGTGCCAGCCACGTTTGAATAGGAGAGGAAGAAGGACTTCGCGAACCTACGCAAACATGGCATCGGTTTCGCGGAGGCGGCTTGCGCCTTCGGGGATCCGTTATCGATCACGATACCTGACCAGGACCATTCAATTGCCGAAGAGCGATTGGGTTCTAATCGGAATGTCTATTTCACGGCGCCTGCTGGTAGTGGTTCATACTGATACGAAAGAGCGGATTCGGCTGATCAGCGCTCGGCCCGCCACCAAACATGAAAGATACGTCTACGAAGAAACAAGGCTCTAAAATAGGCCGAGACGAAATGCAAACAGAGTATGATTTTACTGGCGGCGTTCGCGGCAAGTATGCCGACCGGTACCGCGAAGGAACCAACGTTGTTCTGCTCGATCCAGAAGTGGCCGCCGCCTTTCCGGATTCCACTTCCGTGAATGATGCACTTCGCGCACTGCTCGCCATTGCAAAGCGCACGGGCGGGCGTAAGCGGGCCTGATACATCGGCGTGTTTGCTTACGAAAAGTGACCATTGAGCCCGGCCATCCCGCTCTCAATCGCCAGCAGAAGCCTCTTCATCCCTAACCCACCCCCGAATCCGACCAGCTTCCCATTCGACCCGATCACCCGATGGCACGGTACCACGATCGGAATCGGGTTCTGTCCGTTAGCCGCCCCTACGGCCCGCACCGCTTTCGGCGATCCGATGGACGCTGCGATCTGCCCATAGGTCCGCGTCTCCCCGTACGGAATCTCCCGCAGCGCCACCCAAACCCGCCGCTGAAATTCGGTCCCTCGCATCGTCAGCGGCAAGTCAAACGCTCTGAGGTCGCCATTGAAGTAAGCCGACAGTTGACGCACCGCCTCCCGAAGCACCGGATGGTCCGCGTCCAACACGCAACCGCCCGGCACCTTGCCATCGAACCGGATCTGTTCCACCCCCGCCGCTCCCGCCGCCAAGGTCAGCGCGGATCCGTCCGGTGCCTTCATCACAATCGCCGCCAGCGGAGCGTTCATTCCTTCATGGTAGCCACACTGTGGTCCGGCGTCACACCGCAAACGTTCCTCCGACGCAAGAAAATGGGAGCGGGCGTTGTTGGTATCCTGATTGCCGGTCATAATGCGAATGACGGCTCGCATCCTCTGGCTTTACGCCATGCTGACCGCCTTGGCGCTCGCACAGCATCGCGGCGAGAAGCCTCCCGCGCTGGTCTGGGACAGGCTGAAAGGAAGCTGTCCGGCGACCTTGGAATGGACCAGCCTGAAAGTCAAAGTTACAGTCCTGTTGTTTTCGCCCGATGGCGTCTCAACCGAAGACATCGCCGAAGCGAACGACATTCGCAACCGGTTTCAAGACGAGCCCGTGATAGTCATTCACGTCGTTTCCGGCTCGGAATTCCTCCTCGACCAATCCCTGAAGACGACTCCGTATCCAGGGTGCATTCTATTCGACAGGCAAGCTGAAAATGCCCGGAATTTCAAGATTCCGGCATTCGCCAGAACCGTGGTGGTTGATCAGTCGGGCACGATTGCCGGTTACGCTGGCGGCCCTCCCGATGAGGCGAGTCTTCGATCGATTCTGAATTATCAGGTAGCCTCGGGTCTTTCCGATGCGCCGCCACCGCAGGGGCACTACCACATGGCGGATGGCTCCGACATAGTCCCGTCATCTGAGGTGCATATCGCGCCTGCGCGCGAAGGCGAGCTGCACGCTCTGGTTGACGTCGCGTCCGACCGGTATGTAGCCGCCAACTTCCCGCTGAAGCTCATCGTGCTCGATCTTTGGGATTGGCCCGCGGCGCGCATCTCCTTTCCCCAAGACCTGGACCAGCGGAATTTCGACGTGACCGCACGCCTCCCCCTCGCCGACCGCGATTTTTTACTCCGGCTCGTACACGGCGCGATCGAAAAGCACTTCGGGTTGCGCATCGCGAAAGAAATCCGCACGCAGCCTGTATATTTGCTGACTGCCGCTTGCTACCGACGATGACGAACGGATGTCAGGTGGCAGGTCCGGGTCAATCTTCGGAACGGCTCAGTCTTTGCAGGATGTCGCGCGAGATCTCGAAAATCAGATAAACGTTCCGGTATTCGACGAAACTGGACTGAAGGGGACTTACAACTACTCCGTCGCAAGCAAGCTTTCGGCCCTCGAAGCCGGAATTGACTTCGCCCATCAACTTGGATTGGAACTCACGCCCGCGGAAAGGTCAGTTGAGATGCTGGTCGTCAGAAAAGTCGAGTGACTGGCCGGAGTGCCGCATAATAAAAATGCATGCACTATCGACGTTTGGGCAAGACGAATTTTGAAGTGAGCGAGGTCGGCTTCGGCGCCTGGGGCATCGGCGGCAACCAGTGGCTCGGCGGCTCCGATCGCGGCTCCCTGGCCGCGCTCCGCCGCGCCATCGATGCCGGCGTGAATTTCTTCGATACGGCGTTCGCTTACGGCGAAGGCCACAGCGAAAAGCTGGTTGGCCGCACCGTCAAGGAAACCGGCCGCGAGATTTATATCGCGACCAAAGTTCCGCCCAAGAACCGCATCTGGCCCGCGCGCGCCGGCATCGGCATCGAGGACGTTTTCCCCTACGACTACATCGTCGACACCACCGAGATGAGCCTCCGCAATCTCGAAGTCGAAACCATCGACCTTCAGCAGCTGCATGTTTGGAATCCCGAGTGGATCGGCCGCGATGAATGGCGTCGCGCCTTCGAGCATCTCAAAACCTCCGGCAAGGTGCGCGCTATCGGCGTCTCGATCAACGACCACCAGCCCGATTCCGCCATCGAGCTGATCGAGACGGGTCTCATCGACACCGTGCAGGTCATCTACAACATTTTTGATCAGACCCCAGAGAAGAACCTTTTCCCGGCGGCCATCCAGCACGACATCGGCGTCATCGCGCGCGTTCCTCTCGACGAGGGCTCGCTCGGCGGCCGCATCCACGAGCACACTGTTTTCGACAAAGGCGATTTCCGCGAAGGCTACTTCCGCGGCGACCGCAAGAAGGAAGTGGTCGAGCATGTCAACGCCCTCATAGCAGATACCGGCGTCGAACGCGACCAACTCGCCGGCCTCGCGCTCCGCTTCTGCCTGAGCCACCGCGCGGTCTCCACGGTGATCCCCGGCATGCGTTCCATCAGTAGCGTGGACGCCAACTGCGCCATCTCTGGTCAAGGCCCGCTGCCCGATCAGATGCTCGCGATCCTGAAGCAGCACGCCTGGGATCGCAACTACTATCTGTGAGTGATCATGCGCTGAACTTACTTACGGATCAGTTTCGCCCTTCGCATTCATCGCCGTGATCTGCGCCGAAGTCATCTTCGGAACTTCTTTCAAAGACACCTCCGCTGCTTGCTGCAGTCCCTGTTCGCCCGCGAGCTGAATCCAAGCGATCCCTTGCAAATAATCGCGCTCCGGCCGGTCCGGTTCGTTCAACAATGAGTTACCGAGGCGATACTGGCACGTGGAATCGCCTCGGACCGCGCACAAACGGAAGTATCGCCGCGCCTTCTCCACATCGGGCGATCCCCCGGCGGGCTTCTCGTATTCGTTGCCGAGATATAACTGCGCCTTCTCGCTTCCGTGTGTCGCCGCTTGCCTCAGTTCCTCCATGCCCTTCTCCGCGTCCTTTGGGATATCTTGGCCTTCGATCCTGCGAATCCCCATGTAATAAAGCGCCGGTCCATATTTCTTCGAGGCCGCGCTCTCAATCAGATTCAACCCGCCCACGGGATCTTTCGCGACGTGAAGCCCTCCGATCTCCAACATACCCAGTGAATACATTGCCGGCGGAAACTTTTGCTTGGCAAGGTCCTGCACCGACTTCACAGCGCCCTAGAGGGAAGAGACTGTGGCGTCGGGCTTGTTCAAAGTCGCCAACGCGAGATTGAACAGGCTCCGGCGGCGCTCGGTTTTCGCGTCAAACCCTGTTCCCTGAAACCTGGAATTCACTTCGATTGTGGCCAGCACCTTCACGGGCATACCGCCCTTCGTTCCGGGCGAAAACTCCCACCGCTGTACCGCCGCGGTGGCCAACTCGTCCAATCCGAACCCCAACGGGCTCATCACGGTCACGTCGATCGGGCGGCCCTTCTCATTGACGACGAGTTGCAGAACTACCGTGCCTTGGATATGTTCGGCGCGAGCTTCGGGTGAATACTCCGGGTCAAACTTACGCAGAACGCGCGGTGCTTCGATGCCGGGACCGTCCCGAACCGCATCGTCCGGATCGGCAAGTGCCGGCGCCTCCATAAGTGCGGATCCAGCTAAGAAACCGGCCAACAAAATCACACGGGAAACAAAGTGCAACATAAGTTGAGTCTAAAGTGAAACAGCCTAAGTTAGCACGGCCGTTTCAGTCGCGTCCCGTTTCCCTGGCTGCTATCTTTGTTCTCGTGCCATCCTACTCCGAAATCGCCACCGCCCTTACCAAGAATCTCCATCTCTCGCAGCCGCCCATCGCAGTAAGCTTTAGCGATAACGTCCCGGCCGCTATTCCCACATGGTCCGGCCACAGTCCCGCCGGATGCCGCTTCTGGCAGGAAGCTGCGACGCGCGTCTTCGTCACCTCCGCCGAGGATCATCGCTTCTGCTCGATCGGCCAGTACACGCACAATCTCAACCTGAGTCCCGCCTCCTCCACTGATCTGAAAGATGCTCTCAAGGTCTTCGCCGATCTGACTTATGTCCGTGATGAAGACATAGCGATGATTCCCGTGCTCGCATCAAGGCCCAAACACGTCATCTACGGACCGCTCGCGCAGTTCCCTCTCGATCCCGGCGTCGTGCTCCTCTTCGTCCGCGCGAACCAGACGCTTATCCTCTCTGAAGCCGCGCAGCAACTCGAAACCGGCATGCCGCCCTCAGCCTCGGCTGCTGCGGCGCTCGCGCTTATCTCGATGTCTTGTCTGACGATGTTGCGCTATTCGCGATTCCCGGTGCTACGCTAGCCCCCTTTGCCGAGCGCATTGAAACTCTTTCGAAGGCGAATCAGCTACTCTCCAAATTCCACCAGATCCGCCGCCGTGACATCGAAGCCGGCGCGTCCCCGTCTATCCAGGATTCCCTCTCAGCCCTGCAATCCGCCGGATGAGCCCCCGCTCAATTACCCCGAA
>JBBROU010000070.1:0-27682 GCA_038229055.1 Bryobacterales bacterium
GCAGTTTTTTGACGGCGCAAGACCGGCTGGTGAAGGATCTGCGTCTGGCCGGCATCTCCACGATGGAAACCGCCAACGCCTTTCTGGAGAAGGAATACTGGCCGGAATGGAATGTGCGTTTCGCGCGGCCGGTCCAAGAGTTTCCCAACCATCATCGGGCTCTTACCAAAACAGAGCTCTCTGCCTGTGGCGTTGTCGCCGATCAGCAGATTAGACCGCGGGTCGAATGTGAATTCCCGCGACTCAAAACCACTGAAGTTTTTAGCTTTTAGCCATTCAATCCGCACTCTTGATCACCGTTTGGCCGTTCCACAAGTCTAACGAATTGATTGTGGCTCCGGATGGTTGTGACTTGCAGGTTTCCGGCGTGGCGGCGCTGTAATAGACTTTCGTTATGCGACGTTGCTCCTCTTCTCTGATCCTGTTACTTTTGTCAGCGCTCACGATACCAGCGCAAACCTCGAAAAACCCGTTTCTGGGCCGGTGGGATTTCAATCTCACCAAGCCGGGCGGGGATGGGGGCGCGAGCTGGCTCGGCGTGAGCGAGAAAGGCGGGAAGCTGGAGATCTGGTATCAGCCGACGGGCGGCAACGTTTTCCAGGTTAAGGGCTTCGATCTGAAAGGCTCGCATCTGAGCCTACCCTTGGGCACGGCGCTTTCATGGGAACTCGACGCCTCCGGCAACAAACTTACCGGGACGCAGAAACGCGGCGACAGTTCCACGCCAATTGCCGGCGTGCGTGCGCCGGAACTGAAGCGCAATCCACCCAGCGCGTGGTCCACGCCGGAGCCTCTATTCAACGGGAAGAACCTGGATGGCTGGCAGCCGATCGGAAAAGATACAAGCCACTGGGTGGTGAAAGACGGCCTGCTGGTGAATGAGGAACACGGCGCGAACCTGAAGACCACGCGGAAGTTCGACGACTTCAAAGTGCACTTCGAGGTGAATTGTCCGGAGCACGCCAACAGCGGCTTCTATCTGCGCGGCCGGTATGAAGTTCAACTCGAGTATGAGCCGCTTTCGGCGAATCCGGTAGAGCGCCGGATGGGTTCCATCTATGGCCGCATCGCGCCAGCGGGCAATCTGCCCAGGACGCCCGGCCAATGGGAAACGTTCGACGTCACGCTGGTCGGCCGCAAGGTGACCGTGATCCACAATGGCGTCACCACGATCGCTGGACGTGAGATCGAAGGCATCACCGGCGGCGCGTTGGACGCGAACGAAGCGGAGCCCGGTCCGTTCTATATCCAGGGCGACCACACCGGCGGCCTCAAGTTCCGCAATATCACGGTCTCCGTCCCTAAGAAGTAATCTGGCTCAATCGTTGCGGCCGAGCGTCAGTTTTGATGAGTGGGACCGGAAGGAGGGGACTCCGGGGCCCATGGGCGTCACCTGGATCGGCTCTCTGCGAGCGTGGAATTTCGCGCTCTACTCGCGGCGGGCCACGGGCGTCACGCTGCTGCTTTATACCGCTGACCACGTGGTCCACCCGGTATTTGAAGAGCGCCTGAATCCTCGGATCAACAAGTCGGGCAGAATCTGGCACTGCTGGGTTTCAGCCGATCGCGCCAAAGGAGCCGCATACTATGCCTATCGCGTCGAGGGCCGGCACGATCCCGCCGCAGGGTACTGTTTCGACTCTGAGAAAATCCTGGTCGATCCATTCGCGCCAGCAGTATTCTTCCCTCAGGAGTACGATCGCGTGGCCGCGGGGCTTCCGGGGCCCAACGATGGGCGCGCGCCGCTTGGCGTACTCCCGCATTCTGTGCCCCGACCGGTCCGCGATATCGAACGTCCGCCGCGCCCCAGCCACGATCTGATCGTTTATGAGTTGCACGTCAAGGGCTTTACCGCGCGCGCGAACTCAGGAGTGAGTCCCGGCAACCCGGGAACCTTCGCGGGATTGACCGAAAAGATTCCTTATCTCAAGCAACTGGGGATCACTGCCGTCGAATTGATGCCGGTGCACCAATGGGATCCGCAGGAAGGCAGTTTCTGGGGATACATGACGCTCAACTTCTTCTCGCCGCATCAGGGTTACTCTGCGAGCAAATCAAGCGAGGGTGCCGCCGAAGAGTTCCGCATCATGGTGGAAGCGTTTCACGACAGCGGCATGGAAGTCTGGCTCGACGTGGTCTACAACCACACCAGCGAGGCCGGCAGCGACGGACCGACTTACAGTTATCGCGGCATCGACAATCAGTCTTACTATCTGCTGACCGGCGATCGCGGGCGGTATCTGGACGACACGGGTTGCGGGAACACGCTCCGCTGCGACCATCCGATTGTCCGTTCCCTGATTCTCGAAAGCCTTTCATACTGGATCAACAGCATGAAGATCGACGGCTTTCGTTTCGACCTGGCATCGGTGTTCACCCGGAGATCGGACGGCGGCATGGATCTGGAGCACCCGTCGCTGATCTCGGACATCAGTTTTCTGGGCGCGCGGCATGGCGTCCGCATGATCGCCGAAGCCTGGGACATTGAGAGCTATCTGCTGGGCCGCGCGTTTCCGGGGATCAACTGGCGGCAGTGGAACGGCAGATACCGTGACGATGTGCGCGATTTCGTCCGGGGTGTTTCGGGCTGTGTGGGCGCGTTGATGCAGCGTCTCTACGGCAGCGACGACCTGTTTCCGGACGACCTTGAAAACTCCTACCGTCCCTTTCAGAGTGTCAATTTCATCACCGCGCACGATGGATTCTGTCTCTATGACCTGGTGGCCTATAACTACAAACACAACGAGGCCAACGGGCACGGCAACGCCGACGGTACCGATGACAATCGAAGCTGGAACTGCGGCTGGGAAGGCGATGCAGGTGCGCCCGCGGAGGTGCTGGCGCTGCGGCGCAGGCAGGTTCGGAATTTTATGTGCCTGCTGATGTTGAGCAACGGCACGCCGATGTTTTGCGCGGGCGATGAGTTTTTGACCACGCGACGCGGCGACAACAACCCTTACAACCAGGACAACGACATCAACTATCTGGATTGGGATCTGCTTCAGACCCACCACGATGTCTTCCGCTTTGTACAGGGTATGATCGCGTTCCGGAAGTCGCACCCTTCGATCGCTCGCAGCCAGTACTGGCGTGAAGACGTGAGTTGGTACGGCAACCGGAGTAAATATGTGGATTTTTCTCCCGGCGGAGACTCCGTGGCATACTGCCTTCGCGGCGGTAGCCTCAATGACGAAGACATCTACGTAATGGTAAACGCCGGCGCGGACGAGGTTCGATTTCTGGTGCAGGAAGGGCGTGCCTCCGATTGGCTTCTGGTGGCGGACACGGCACTTCGCAGCCCAGCGGATTTCGTCGAACCGGATGAGAGGGAGAGCCTCCCCTCACCGGAGTATCGCGTCGGCGGACGAAGCGTGGTGGTTTTGTGCAAGCGAGCAACTGCAGCCCCCCTGGGTTGATATTCTCGAATGTCCGCGATCCTGCCCCGCGCCTTCTACAGCCGACCGACGGTGGACGTCGCGCGCGATCTGCTGGGCAAAGTGCTGGTTCACGGGGAACGATGCGGAATCATCGTCGAAACGGAAGCTTACCTGGGCGGGGACGACTTGGCCGCGCACTCGGCACGGGGCATCACTGCGCGCACAAGGATCATATTCGGTCCGCCGGGCCACGCGTACGTGTATCTGATCTACGGCATACACCGATGCCTGAACTTAGTCGCGGAAGAGGACGGCACGCCCGGTTGCGTGCTGATTCGCGCGCTCGAACCGTTGGCTGGTTTGGATGCGGCATCCGATCCGCGACCCGCGTCGGGACCGGGGAAGCTGACGCGCGCGCTGAAAATTTCTCAGCAGCAAAACGGTGCGGATGTCACGCGCGGCGAGCTGGTTGTGCGTGATGCTTCCGGCCGGCCGCGGATAATCACAACACCCCGAATCGGAATCACCAAATGCGCCGACTTACCGCTCCGCTTTGTGATTGCCGGCAATAAATTTGTCAGTGGGCGCCTTGGCGCTACCCGGGGTTGACGGGCGCGCCAGCGGCAACCGGAACAGGAACCGGGCCCCCTGCGGCATCTCGGCGTCGATCCACATTTCGCCCCCGTGATCGATGACGGTATGGCGCGCCAGTGCCAGACCGAGTCCCAATCCGTTCTTCTTTCCGCTGGTGATGAACGGCTCGAACAGATGCGCGCGCACCTGCGGGGCGACACCCGGCCCGGTGTCGGCAATGTCCACCGTGACCGTAGTTCCATTGACGGCCGCGCCGATCCACACTTCTCCGCCCTTCGGCATAGCTTCCACCGCATTGCCCACAAGGTTCAGGAAGACGCGCTCCATGCGCCCTCGATTGAGCGGCAGCTCGATCGAGTCACTCACGTCATTGTGGATGGTTACGCTCTGCGATTCGGCAATCAACGCCAGTTCTTCGCTCGCAGCCTCGGCCAGCTCACGCAGACGGCACATCTCGATTTCTCCCGTTTGCCCGCGCCCGACATTCACCAGATCCTGCAGCAGCTCCTGAATGCGCCGCGACGAACGGTAGATGTTGCCCGCCAGCCTCTTGACTTGAGAGGGGTCGAGATCCCGATCCACAAGAATTTCGGCGCCGCCATAAATCGACGCCAGTGGATTGCGAAGATCGTGCACCAGTGAACTCGACAATCTGCCGATGGTCGCGATGCGCTCCTGACGGATCAGCTCGGAGCGCGCGCTCTGAATGGACTGGCACATCTGATTGAAGGTTTCAGCCAGACGCCCGAGCTCGTCTTGGCTCTCTACTTCAACGCGGTGATCGTAATTGCGCCGGGTGATCTCCGCCGCCGCGCGATCGAGCCGCTCCACCGGGCGCACAATATTCCTAGCAAGCACGTAAGTCAGCGCCAGCGCGATCAGGACCGCGACCAGACTGATCCAGAAGATGTCCCGCCGCAGACGGCCGATGCTATCCAGAGCGTTGGAGAACGATCGGAAGATCCAGAGCTCTCCGATGGGTTCGCCTTCAACATCCAGAAGCGGAGTCATCACGGCGGCGTACGGCAGGCGGGAATCGTGCGCGCGTGCCCGCTCACTCAGAGTGCGGGCTTCGTTTAAAGGCATAGTGGAGGCGAGCACCTGCCCCTGGGACCGAAATACGAAATCGCTTCCGCCCGTGGCCTCTTTCAGACGCTGTGCCGTCAAACTTTCGACCGCATAACCCGTCACCAGGACGTTGAGCAGCGCCGGTCCCGCGCCGGAATCCACGTACACCGGCGTAATCGAGATTTGATACAACTGTCCGTTCTCTACGCGAAATCCGGACGCCTGTTTGGGAAAGCGCCGCGCCGCCTCGGGCAGAAAAGCGATGGAGCGCCACTGTGGAACGGCTTTGCCCCCGAGCGACGCGATGGGATGTCCGAGCGGATCGCTCACCACGAAGAAGGCATCCTCATCCGAAATGCGACGCCAGATTTCGCCGGCAGTATCGCGGATCGTGGCGGCATCGCGCGTGCCAAATGCCGCACGCACATCCGACATGGTGCTCAATACCTGACTGATCGCCGCCAGCCGCTCCGCGCGCGATTTCCAGATGGACTGGTACGCCGCAAAACTGGTTTGAGCTTCGTCCTCAATGCCGCTGAGCGTTGTTTTAAGCGCTTCGCGCTGCACGATGTATCCCGTAACGCCAAACAGCAGGACGGTCGCCAGGGATGCCGCCAGCATGAACTTCCGGCGCAGTGTCACGGCGTTGCCCCAATGTAACCAGCGGGCGGATAATCTTTGCCGTACTTGTTCTTATGCGGCAGAGCCAGATATCCACTTTCCGAAATAGAGAGCGGCGGAATGGCCGTTTCCGCATCGGTCACCGAAACTCCACGCTGCAATTTTTCGAGCGTCTCTTCGGAGGCGCGCTCATGAAAGACCTGCAACAGGTAGTCACCGGGCGGCACGTCGGTGATGGTGAAGTTGCCCTGCGTATCGGTAGTGGCGAAGTAGCGGCTACGCATCACGAGGATTATGGCGCTCATGGCGGGGTGAATATTGCAGAACACGCGCACGACGCCAGGGCGCTTGAAAACGACCGACCGGCTGGTTCCGGGCGGATACAAGCCGATGTCGAAGACCTGTCCGCTGAAACTGGAGAACACGTTATGAAAGATCGGATCGGCATTCGGGAATGCCACCGCCGTGCCCACCGGAATCGCAATCAGGTGAGGCACAAACATTTTGTGTTTTTGTAACATCGCCACGGGTTTGAGCCGCCGCGATATGGAGTCCGGGGCGGCAGGCATCCCGACGAGAGGCTCGAGCCAGACCACCACGCCGGAGAAATCGTGCTCTTTTTGCACGCGGCTTTCGCGCGAACCGGTTAAAGCTACCGAGCCCTTCACAGCGGCGCCGCGGGGCCCTTCGCCGGAAGCCGGGTTTGCGACGGCGAGGACTACGCTAAAACAGGTAACCCAGTGCCAGATCATAGTGACTGTTTTGCCGGGTGCCGGCATCGAGGTATGTGGTGCGAACCCGCAGTGCCTCAAAAGCGAGCATCACATTAGGTGCCAGCCGGAACATCATGTTTCCGGCATAGGACCGATTGCTGCTGAGGGCCGTAAGGCCGAGATCCGCGCGCCGGCCGGTCTGAAATCCGCCGAAAGCGTTGAAGGTGAGCCGCTCGGTGGCCAGAAGCTTTACCTGTGCCCAGCCGCCGTGGCTGCGCACCGCGAATGCGCTTCCGTCGGCCCGCGTTCCGAATCCATAGAGTCCCGAACCGAGCGCCGCCACGTTGTTTCCGGTGAACGCGGTGCCGGTGAACTCGACGCGCCTTACCGGACGCAACAGCCAGTCCGCCGAGTAGACGTTCGACGGCAGCGACAAGCCTCCCACATGCGAATTGCTGGCGTGAATACCCGGCGCAATTTCAATACGGCCCGTATCGCTCCACGCCTTCCAGAATTCCACGCGCCCTTCGACGCCGGGCCGGACAGGTGCGTACGGATTGGCGTCGCCCAGCCTGCCCGCATACGCCGAGGCGGATTCGTTTGTCTCGATCACCGCGGCTTGCAGCCGCAATCCGCCGTTCTCGCCGAGCCGAACGCGCTGCTCAAAACGGGCCTGCGGCAGCCAATACCAAAGATTGCCCGAATCGCTCAGCGGGGAGATCGCTACTCGCGCCATTGAAGTCGGATCGCGCGGCGAAATCAGCGGCTTGTCCTGACCCACCATCACGCTGCGTGTGCGCCAGTCCACATCGACGCGTGCCGTACGAATGTTTAAATTCGCCGTCCACGTCTCGTCGGAACGATTGTAGAAATCGAAATACACGGAGCCGTGGATCTTGCCGCCGCCGAAGGTCTGGGGACCGTTAAATTCGAGTCCGAAGAAGGACTGCGTCAAAGTGGCTCCACTAGCCGACACCGTCGCCGTCCGGCCGGCGAACGTGGGATTGTCCGCGCCGTAGCCCTGCTTACCGTTGGCGAACGCATTCACCAGGAGCATCCCGCTTAATCGCAACGGGAACCGCTGCGCGCTTTCTACTTTGGCCTGTGCCTGCTCTTCGATGCGCCGCTCGTCGACAGCCAAACGTTCGTCAAGTGGAACGTCGGGAATAGCCTCGGCGGAAGCTGGCGCGGGCGCGACGGAGCCACGGAGCGCGGCCACCTCGGCGCGCAAACTCTTAAGCTCTTCAACCATCGATTGGTTGCTCTTCTCGAGCGCATTCAACCGGTCCAGGAGCCGTTGCACACCATCCGCGGACTGCGCGCGCGCTCCCGCGAAACACAACACTACGCCCAGGGCCGCACAAACGGCATTCCGCATTACCCCTCCCCTTTCTGTAAAAGCTCCTCTAGTTTCGCGCGAACCAGGGCTGGGGAAAACGGTTTGCCGAAAAAAGCGTTGGCTCCGAGGGCTAGCACCTTGCCGGGCGTCGCCGGGTCGGTGTCTCCGCTGATCACGATAATCGGCAGCCGGCAGTGCCGCGGATCGCACCTGAGGCGCTCGATCAGTTCAAAACCATCGACGCCCGGCATATTCAAGTCGGTCAGCAGCGCCGCCAACTCACCGTGCAACAGATCGAGAGCACGAGCGCCGCTGCTGGCCACACGAACCGCGATTCCCGGGATGGCCATCAGCGCTATCTCGAGCGTGGACGCGGCAACCTCGGTGTCCTCGACGATCAACACCGTGCGGCTTGTCATGGATCAGGTCCCGGGTAGAAATCGATATCCTACTCCGTGCACCGTGAGGAAATGCCTCGGAACATTGGGATCGGGCTCGATCTTCTGGCGGAGCTTGACGACGTGCGCATCCACGGTCCTGGTATTCGGGAATGACTCGTAACCCCAAACGGAATTCAGAATCATGTCGCGCGTCAGAGCGCGATCCGGATTGTTCAGGAAATAAGTCAGCAGATTGTACTCGGCGGGCGTGAGCTTCAACTCTTCTCCGCGCCGGATGACAAGGCGCCTGGAGAGATCCACTTGCGTGTCCCCGAAGAGAAAGATCTGCCGGTCGTCGGGGCCCATGCGCCGGAGCACCGCGTGGATTCTGGCCAACAGTTCGCGCGTTCCGAACGGTTTGACTACGTAATCGTCGGCTCCGACTTCGAGTAAAAGAACCTTATCGACTTCGTCGCCCGCCGCGCTGAGCACGATGATGGGCGTGCGCAGCTTGGCCTGCCTGAGCTGCTTGCATATCTCGACGCCAGACATGGTCGGCAGCCGCAGGTCTACCAGAATCAAATCCGGCTTTAGCGAGAACGCCCGCTCATAGCCGCGCTTGCCGTCAGCTTCGAGAACGGCCCGGAACCCCTCCTGTTCCAGCATGAGTCCGATGGTGTCGCGCAAATTATCATCGTCGTCAATCACCAGAATCGTCGTCATCAGGGGCCCGTGTACTACTTTGACAGGTTTTATTCGAAGTCTCCATTGGGCGGAGTCAGGCCCGTATAGTCGCCGATCGACTTCGCATCGTAGGGCGCATAGAGCATATTAAATCCGCTACCGGAAACGCCCAGCATGCCCTGCGTAAACACGGTTTGCTTGGCGGGATTCACTTCGATCACCACGTTGTTGTTTTGATCGCTGATCAGAGTATTCCCGTTCTTCAGCCGCACGGCGCGTGTTGGCGCATTCAGACCCGCTCCCGAGCCCGTGTATTCCCACACGATCGTGCCGCCCTGATTCACTTCGATAATCCGGTTATTGCCCTGATCCGAAATCAGCGTGTCTCCGTTTTCCAGCCGGCTGGCAAATGCGGAGAGATTGATTCCAGCGCTGTATGACCAGACGATCTGGCCATTGTTTGGGTTCACTTCAATCACCCGGTTGTTACTCTCATCGGCAATCAGGACGTTGCCGTTTTCCAGCAACTCAGCGCTGTTGGGGTTGTTCAATTGGTTCGGTCCCGACCCGCTCACGCCGGTCATGCCATATTGCCACGCAATCTTCTTATCGAACAGGGTCACGGCAATGACGCGCTGATTACCTTGGTCCGTAATGAGGATGACGCCCTTGGGCAGGAAGACGGAGCAAACTGGCGCATTCAACTGATTTGGACCCGATCCGGCGATCCCGGCCTGCCCGTATTGCCAAACAATCTGCCCTTTGGAATTCACTAGAAGCACGCGATTGTCCGGACATCCATTGGGGCAGTCAGGAGTGGCCCCGGCAGGTGTCCCGGTGCCGGACATCAGGGTCAAGTTACCGATCCGTTCCGCATCGTTGACCCCAATCACCGTTGCCGGCCCAGCGACATTGCTCCCGGTCCCAAACTGCCACACCACCATATGGGTCGCGGGCTCTACTTCAATCACCCGATTGTTGAATTGATCGGCAATCAGGATATTGCCTCTTTGGTTAAACCCGCTGCCGCTCGCAGCGATACTGACGGAGGCAAGAACAGCGATTACAAGGAGAACACGTTTCATAAGAATAATCTCCAACCCGATCATAAGAAACGGCAGCGGAAACTACGTATCCATCTTGTAAAAATCTTGTAAAATTCGGGTTCTGGGGTCCGCCAGCCGCCGCCCAGCGGGCCGTGCAGATCCACGATGGCGTTCAACTCGTCGCGGCCGAGACGCACCGCCATTTCGGCGCACGGTCGTCAACTGCAAACCGCGTTCGGCGACGTCGCGTGTTCGGCGGGCAATCTCGAATTCGGAATCGGCGTCGCGCAGCGCAAAGCAGTCGGTGCTTACATTGCCAACTCATATCGTGACCACCCGTGAATCCCTGGCCCGGCGCGTCTCTTCCCGAAGCCCAGGGATTCACGGGCGGAAAAATCGACCGTTCCCAAACAATCGGCAGTAGCGTTAAGCGTTCGAATCGCATAAATTCAAGACGATGAACATGCAAGATCAAGTGGCTCTGGTCACCGGGGCGGCCGCCGGAATCGGCGAGGCGATCGCGCGTCTTTTCGCGGAGATGGGCGCGAAAGTAGTTCTGCTCGATCGAGATGCGGAGCGCAATGAGGCGACTGCGCGGTCGATTCGCGCTACCTCGGGAATCGCGCGCGCTATAGCGCTTGACGTCTGCGATGCTCCGGCGGTAAGCGCGGCAGCCGACTCCGCGATCCGCGAATTCGGCCGCGTCGACGTCCTGGTGAACAACGCGGGCATCTTTCCCCGCCGCAAATTCGTCGACATGACCGAAGCGGAGTGGGACCGGATGCAAAACGTCAATTTGAAAAGCATGTTTCACTGCATCAAGGCCGTGGCGCCGGGCATGCTCGCACAAGGTTCCGGCAAAATCGTGAACATCTCGTCGGTGACGTTTCATTTAGGCACGAGCGAGCTCAGCCACTATGTAGCCTCGAAAGGCGGCGCGATCGGTCTGACGCGGTCGCTTGCGCGAGAGTTCGGCGAGAGCAATGTTCACGTGAATTGCATCACTCCCGGGGCGATAAACACCGAGTCGGAGAAAAATTTCGTGACCGAAGAAGCGGCTCAATGGATGGTGAGCCAGCAATGCTTGAAGAGGCGGATCATGCCGCTCGATATCGCGCGCGCGGCGCTGTTTCTCGCTTCCGAACTCAGCGACGGATTAACGGGGCAGACGCTGAATGTGGACGGCGGATGGGTGATGCATTAGCGCCACTGCTCACTCCTTTGGCTCCTCCAGCGCGAAGCGGTAGCCGAACCAGGGCTCGGTCAGCAGGAAGCGCGGCTTGGATGGCACGGGCTCGATCTTTTTTCTCAAGCCGTTCACGAACACCCGCAAGTATTCCACCTCATCGCCATAATCCGGGCCCCAAACGGCCTGCAGCAGTTTGCGGTGGGCGACGGCCTTGTTCGGATTCGAGACCAGGAAGCGCAGCAGATCCAGCTCCTTCGGAGTCAGACGCGAATGCCGGTCTCCCACCACCGCCTGGCGCGAATCGAAGTTGATCGTCAGATCTGGAGTGCGCAGCAGATGCGTGTCCGCTTCACCGCCGGCGGGCAACCGGCGCAGGCCGCGCGTATGCGCGCCAGCAGTTCCTGTATCCCGAAAGGCTTCGTCACATAATCGTCGGCACCCGCGTCCAAAGCGTCCACCTTATCGCGCTCGGTGTTGCGCACCGAAAGAATGATGATCGGAGTGTCTGAAGCTTCACGAACCGCGCGACACGTCTCCAGGCCGCCGATGCCAGGCCTATTCAGATCGAGCAGAATCAGGTCTGGCGATTCGTGGCGCAGCTTCTCCAGCGCCTCCTCGCCATTGCGAGAATCGATCACCGAATACCCCAGGTCCGTAAGGGTCGCACGCATCGCCCGGCGCAGTTGGGGCTCGTCGTCCACCACCAGAATGGTTTTGTTGTTCATACGAGGTATTCATCCCGCGCCGCATCCAAGGCGAGCGGCACGGTGAGGCTGAAAACGGCGCCGCCTTCAGGCCGGTTGCTCACCCACATCTTTCCTCCATGCGCTTCCACAATTCCCTTCGCGATCGACAGACCCATGCCCGTGCCTTGAGCATAGCGGCCGCCCTGGCCTCCACGGTAAAACTTCTCGAATATGCGTTCGCGCTCTTCAGCGCTCACGCCGGGGCCGGAATCCGCAATCCGAATCTCGACGTGATCTTTATGAGTCACCGCCGAAATGTCCACTCGCGAGCCATGCGGCGTGTATTGCACCGCGTTGTCGAGAACCTGCCGGAGCGCCTGTTTGATGAGAGCGGCGTCCACCAGGAGCAGCGGCACGGTTGAATCCGAGTGCGCGAAAAAGCGCGCGGGATCGGGCTGCCGCTTGGCGAGAAGATCTTCCATAAGCTCGTCAAAGCTGCGCAGGGAGCGTTCCAGACTGAGTTTTCCAGAATCGATGCGCGTCATTTGGATGGCCTCGGAGATGGTGCGGTGCAGATGGTCGGTTTCCTCATCGACGATCTCCAGCAACTCGCGCTTGCGGTCCTCGGTTTTGGGATATGCCGAAAGTAGGCCAGTGACGCACGTCTTAATTGCAGTAAGCGGAGTTTTTAGATCGTGCGCCAACCCGTCCAGCAGAAAGGACTTCAGCGCCTCGCCGCGACGGGCGGCTTCGGCGCGGCCTGCCGATTCAATTGCGCGCGATCGCTCCCATCCAAGGGCGACCAGGTTGGCAATGGCGTTACAAACTTCCGGCGACATTCTGGCGCCGCTCAGCCCCAGATTGCCGATGGATTGACCACCCAACTGAACCGGCACGATGGACAGCGGCCCTCGATCGCCGAACTGCGGTTCTTTACTTTCGGTGAGAGCGCGAAGCGCCTCGCTGCCGTCACCAAAATCGGGACCGGTACTCCAGGTTTGACCCGAAGCGCGCTCGTAAATGGCGGCGGAGGTCAGATCAAAGATTCGCGCGACCGCGTAAACACTGCGCTCCACCGTGGCCACGAAGTTGTCGTTCATCAGCATGGCGCGTCCAAATTCGTACAGCCGGTTCGTCTCCTGCTGGCGGGCGGCGGCCTCCGCGGCGCGGCGGCGTGCGCGCGCGGATAGCTGGCTGGCCGTAATGGCGGTGACCAGAAATGCGAAAAATGCAACCCAGTCTTGTGGATCGGAGATTACGAACGTGCCCACCGGGGGGAGGAAGAAGTAATTGAACGCGAACGCGGCGGCAAGAGAAGCTACGACGGATTCCGCGATGCCAACACCGTGGCGACACCTAAAACCGCCAGGACAAACGTGAGTGCGACAGTAGTGCTGTTTACGTGAAGATACCGGGAATCAATCGCCGTGATGGAGGCAATCAACGCGACGGACAGCGCGTACCGGCGGACGCGCGATAGTACCGATTGTGACATTGAACGGCACTATAGATTATAGAGAGAACGAACGAGCGCGACCATTGAGATCGCGCCCGTTTCCGCCAGCCTTAGAACACGAGGCGCAAAGCCAGTTGAATGATGCGCGGATCGGCCGTGGTGGTAATCTGACCGAAGGTCGCGCCGCGGATATTCGTATCCGGATTACTGAACTCAGTGTGGTTCAGGATATTGAAGAACTCGGCGCGAAACTCGCTCTTCAGATGCTCGCCGAAAATGGGAGTGTTTTTCGCCAGAGCGAGATCGAAGTTGACCCGGCTCGGGCCGCGGAAGGCATTGCGCGGCAGCGTTCCATAGGTTCGTTGGGACGCGTCGGGAATGTAAACGCTGTCGTTGGTCAGCGTCGTGTAATCGAAGTTCGCCGGATCGAAGTAATAGTTGCCGGTTGTTCCGCCGAGAACTTGGGACCGCTTCGGATCGAGCAGCGTCACCTTGCTGCCAACCAGATTTGCGCGGATCAGATTCTGATCGCCCGCTCCGGACGGCCCGGGTTTGGAACGGCTCACACTGTAGCCGGCGCTGACGTCCAGAGGGAATCCGGTGCGGTAGTTAACGATGGGGTACAAGCTCCATCCCCTGGTCAAGAGCCGAGGGCCGCTCGACCACGCGCGATCGAATGGCAGATCCCATCCGCCACTGAAGACGATGCGATGCCGAACGTCCGTGTCTGCCGATGCGTGGAACAGATCGTGGTGGTAATAAGGCACCTGACCATTCCGTTGCCGGAAACCCGACGAGTTATCGATGTTATGACCGAGCGTATAGGCGAGAGTAAAGTAGGTGGTTCCGAACCACGAATCCGACAGTCGCTTCTGCAAGCTGGCCTGAAGGCTGTTGTAGTTGGCCTTACCCACATTCTCGAAGGTCTGCGTGTAGCTGAACCCGGAGCCGGCATCGAGGCCGGGCTGTGTATTGAGCAGCCGCGTTTTGGTTCCCAGAACGAACGGGTTGTTGTCCACCAGCGCCGTCAACTTATGGGCGTCACTGCCCACGTAGCTGGCTTCCAAAACCAAGTTGCGCGCCAGTTCCTGCTGGATGCTCAGATTGTACTGGTAGATATACGGCGTGCGCAGATGCGGATTGACGAAGTAAACGCCGCCGCCGCCGAAGGGCAGAAACCCGGCATTATTGAAATCGATGTTCTGTGCGGGGGGCTTCGACGGGAATGAGTTGGTGACACCGGCCGACGGATAGGGACTCGAGTAATACGGGACGTCGGCGGTCGGATTCGAACTCAGCGGATTGAAGAACAGATCGGCGAACCCGAAGAACGGGGCCTGACCGTTAAACTGCAAGTTGTCTTCGCCCTTCAAGACGTCATAGAAAACGCCGACGCCGCCGCGGATACTGGTCCTTCCGTTGCCGCGCGGATCCCACGCAAAGCCGAAGCGCGGAGCCCAATCGTTCTTATCGGGGAAGTTCGCTCCCTTCGGCGCGCCCTTATCACCCGGAAATACCAATCCCAGCGGGGCGTTCACGAAGCGCGTCGATTGCAAGCCGGGGATGATGGAGAAGGAGCGGCCCTGCGTGTCCAACTTGGGCGTGCTGTATTCGTAGCGCATGCCGAGCGTCAGCACCAGATTGCGCTTGACATGCCATTCATCCTGCAGGAAACCGTTGTAATTCTTGCTGCGGATGTTTGATGGCGCTTGGCCAAACTGCAGGAACTCGTCCGGCAGGCCGAGCAGGAAGTCGGCATGGTCATTGCCGGTTCCGATGCCGCCCTGGCCATAGAAGAAATACTCGCCGTCTACGTAGTAGTCGTAAAGGGTGTTGTTCTGATAGGCGGAAAACGATGCGCCCGTCTTGACGGTATGACGCCCATGCGTCCAGGTGAGCGTGTCCGCATAGATATATGTGTTGTTGATCAGTGAGGTGGGGCCGTTGGGATTATTGCCCGTCGTCAGACCGCTGGCGAATCCAAGCAATGGAGGGCCAGTCGGGTTATCCGGGGTAATTCCGAAACCGAGCGTACCGGGAGTGGGCAACTTTCCGGCGGGGACGGCATTGCGACGATTGAAGCGCTGGGCCGTAAACCGCGCGTCATTCAACAGAAACGGCGTAAACACTTTAGTGTAGCCGACGTTGCCGAAGTAGCGATGGTCGTTCCGCAGGAACGGAAAGCCCGCCACGTTCGGACCCGCATTGTTATCTCTTAAAAACGGAGTTTGAATCGGATTGCGACTCGAGCCTAAGGTAATCGCCACGCGATCGTTTTGCGTGAATACCAAGTCGACCTTCTCGGTCAATTCGTCGCGATTATCCTTACCGCTGCCCCGCGGAAAAATCTGGCCGTTCGGAGCAGTTGGAATCAGGCCCGCCGCGACATATTTCTGCGCAACGCCATTGATCTGTGAGGGCGCGATGATCCCCTGCGCCGCAAGTCCCGCATCGGGTTGAAAGAACGGATTTGCCGTCAGGAAGTTCACCACCGCCGGATCGGGTGCGCCGCCCGGGCCTGAATGCGAAAAGTCGCCCTTCAATTCAGCCGGCGTGAACACCGTCACGCCCGGGTTGCTGACCGTCTGCACGAGTCGCTGGCTCTGGTAGCCCACAAAGAAAAAGAATTTGTCCTTCTTGATCGGGCCACCTACCGTGGCGCCAAACTGGTTGCGCTTTAGAATCGGCTTCGGCTGACCTTGCTCATTCGCGAAGAAAGTGCTGGCGTTGAAGGCATCATTGCGGACGAATTCAAACGCGCTCCCGTGCACCGCATTGGTGCCGGACTTGGTCACGATACTGACGATGCCCCCGCCGTTGCGCCCATATTCAGCCGTATAGTTGCTGGTCAGAATTCGGAATTCGGCGATCGTGTCGGGATTCGGCGTGTACACCGATCCGTTGTCAAGCAGGCTGTTGTCAAGGCCGCCATCGAGCAGGTACGTAACCGAATCACTGCGACCGCCGGCGATACTAAACGTGCCCGCCGCGCTCGAATCCGGATTGCTCTCGGTAACGCCCGGCTGCAGCAGCGCCAGATCAAGCACGTTGCGTCCATTCAGCGGCATGTTGACCAAAGGCCGGCTGGTTACCGACTGCCCTAACGTGGCGTTCACCGTCTCCACACCCGCGGCGTCGGCTTCCACGGACACGGTCTCGCTGGTAGCTCCGAGCTTCAGAGTTATGTCCAGACGGAGGGCCTGGTTGATCTGAAGCTTCTGCTCGTTGGTAGCGGTCTTGCTGAAACCAGTCTGCTCCGCCGCGACGGTGTAGATGCCGATCGGCAATTCCAGAATCTGGTACGAACCGTCTTTCGCGCTCCGTGTCTCGCGGCTGAAACCAGTGCCGCTGTTGGTCGCCATCACGCGCGCGCCTTCAATGGTTCCCCCTTGGGGGTCGGTTACGGTTCCAATGATTCTGCCTGTGGCATCCTGCGCCATCATCTCAAGCGGAACCGTCAGCGAACCCAATAAAAGAGCGCATAGCAGTGTGGATCTGATAACGCTGTTAAACGATGTGTACTTCAAGCGAACACCTCCTGAATTCAAAATTGATTCCCCAAAAAGAAGCTTTGTTACCCAATGATGAATCAAAGCCCCGCGGCAACGCAATAAATCAAACTCGAAACCGTCTTAATATTGGCAAACTTCCTTCAGAACCGATGCCAACCTGAAGGCGTACTCATCGGCCAACTTCAATCTTTTATGGGTCACATAGAAAACATCAATCGCCTTGAGTGCTTCCGTGTCGATCAAGACCACTTCGATGTTGCACTCCTGCCTGGCGATCGCCGCCGCGAGTTCGTAAAGCAACCCAGGCCGGTCTTCCGATGTGATCTGCAACAGGGTGGCGTTCTCCGAGACTTGGTTATCTACCGAGACCTGAGGAGTCAGGCGTCTCTTCCCCGCAGGCCGGCGCAAACGTCCGCGGAGAAGATGAGACACGTCCACCTCGCGCATCGCGGCTTGGCGCACCACCGCTTGCAGGCGTTCGCGTTCCTCAGGATTCAACTCGAGAGTGCGCAAGGGGTCGGCGAAGACAAACGTGTTCACCGCCGTCAGGTGCCGGTTGGAGAAGACTTCCGCCTTCAAGATGTTCAGGCCGAAACTGGAAAGGGCGCCGGCGACGTCCGCGAGCAACGCGGGGCGGTCGGGCATCAAAATAGTCAGCGTATAAATGGAGCCGCTATACTGCAAGGCCACGGCAATCCCCTCCTCGCGGCTCTTGGTTTGCATACGCGCGTGGAGGTCGACTTCGGCCTCGGAATGCGTTCGCAGGTAGCGCGTGGGGAGGCCATCCAGAAAGCGGCGGCGATGAGGGAGGTCGGAAAAGCTGGTTTTGATGCGCTGCGCTTCCAGTTCGCGCGTGAGTTCCCGGTACGTAACGGTATATAACTGCCACAGCAGCCCGGCGCGCCATTGCGTCATTGCGGCGGGGTTTACCGCACTGATATCCGACCACGTCAGCAGCGTCAGATATTTTAGCTGTTCCACAGTGCGAACCTTCTCGGCCAGGTACTGCGCCGTGGCAGGTTCGGTGAGGTCGCGCGAGTTCATGATCGTCGACATCTCCAGATGCAGGCGAATCAGTTCGCACGCGGCCTGACGTTCGCGTTGGGGCATGCCGATACGTTCGAGCGCCGCATCGGCAATTCGCGCCGAAGAAATCACGTGGCTCTCGTTTTCATCGGCTTTGCCGACATCGTGAAAGATAAGCGCCATGATGAGCACGGCGATGTCCGGCAGCTCTTTCGCCAGTTCCGCGAAGGGCACCTGCTCCGAGTCGCGCAGCTTCAGCAAGCCTTCGATCGCCACCATGGTGTGCTCGTCAACCGTATAGCGGTGGTAGAAGTCGCGAATCACCAACGAATCAATCTCGCGCAATTCCGGGAAGATGGATCGCAGCACGCCTGTCTCGTGCATGGCGCGCAGCGCCTGCCCGGCATGGGGCAGCGCGCAGATCTCATGCAGCACGGGCCAAAGCATCCGATTGAACACGACCACGCTTTCGGCGAGTCTCCGTTCGGTGCCCGGGGCAAGAGCAAGACCATGCCGCGCAATAAAAACAAATAGCCGAACAATCAGCTCGGGGTCATGCTGTGCCTGGTGAGGCACGCGGAAAAAAATCTGTTCGCGGCTCACCGTGAAATCGGCGTTTGACACGCGTGAGCGCCGGTCGCGAAACTGCGCGAACAGGCCGCTGGTAGGCGCTTCATTGATTCTTAGCAGTTGTCCGCAATTCCGTGCAATCGAGCCGGCCTGCCGGAAGTAGTCGCGCATCACCTGAGCGGCGGAGCGGCCTTGCAGTTCGGCGATCTGATCCTGCAATTCAAACGTCAGGATGTTGTGGTCACGCCCCGTCAGGTAGTGCAGATAGCAGCGGAACTGAAACAGTGTTTCGAAATCCACGGTGGCGAGCTCGGCATCGCGTGCGGTCAGTTGCACTAACCAGCGAACTACGTGAAGATCGCGAATCCCGCCCGGAGCGTCTTTGAGATGAGGCTCCAGATGATGAATGGTGTTTTGAAACTTGGCATGACGCTCGCGCGTGAGCCCGATCAACGCTTGTATGAGCTCGGCACGGTTGCGTGGATTGAGCCGCGCCGCCACCGCCGGGTCGCCCATAAGAAAACGGCGGTCCAGCAGACTGATCGCGAGCTCGACATTATTGCGGTCAAGCTCGTGGCATTCCGCGACGGTATGAACCGACTGGCTTACGCGGAGCCCCTCGTCCCAAAGCGATCGCAAAAACGGAGCGATCGGCTCCCGAATGCTCTCGCGTGCGGCTTCGGACGCGACCAGGATCAGCAGGTCGATATCGGAAAACGGAAACAGCTCGCCGCGACCGTAGCCGCCAACCGCGAAAACGGCGACGCCGTCGGGCGGCGGCCACAGGCTGCGAACAATTCCGTCGACTAGCTGGGTGCGGCTGACCAGCACTGCGCCGGCGCGCCCGTCTGAAAAGAACGTTTCGCGGATGCGCTCGGCGGCGGCGCTATAGTGCTGCGTCACCACGGTCGCCGTTCCGAATACCGATCGCCTGGGCGACGTCGAAGACAAAACTCTTGCCATCGCCGATCTTTCCGGTCCGCGCGGCGGCGCTCAAAGTCTTCAAAATCTCTTCCAGAGGCTGGTCGGGAACCGTTAACTCGACCTTCACTTTCGGGAGCAGATCGACGGTATATTCCTGGCCGCAATAAGTTTCCGTATGACCTTTCTGCCGTCCATGACCGCGAACTTCGCTGATGGTCATACCGTCCACGCCGCGGACCAGGAGGGCCTGTTTCACGTCATCTAGTTTGAAAGGCTGGATGATCGCTTCAATCTCCTTCATTGCGACTGCCAAGAGGAAGGTCTTCGCGGACCCCGCTCCAAAACAGTAGACCACACATTCTTACTGTAAAGACGTCGGCCCATGACTCCGGCCGGAAAGCCAGGGCTCGTCCAAGCAACAACTCTATCTTCGCGTTTCGGGGACCGCGCGCTATCGCCAGGCGCGCGAACTTTTCCGCATCCAAAGTCCGGTTCAACGCGAGATACGCGGCGCCCATCTCGAAATCAGTGATCGCGTTGTCGCCGATCAGAGTTCGCGCTGCCGAAAACTGCTCGATAGCCGATCGGTTTTCCGCGCCGAAGATGTTCCGCGTCCAAGTTGATGCGCGCTTCGGCACAGCCGGGGTCAAGTTGAACGGCCTCCTCCAGTTTGGCCTACACTTTCAGTTTACCGGCGGCGCGGCTAGCCGCGAATCAATTGTTTTAATGGGCGGAATATTGCGCCTGCGGACTGTTCAGTTTAACCTCAATCGTCCTGGTGTCTTGTTCGACTTCGAACAGTTGACCGAAGGTCTGATAGTTGGCCGCGATCACCTGCACCTGGATCGAGCCTTGCGGGATTGCGGGAATGCGGGCCATGCCATCCTGATTGGTCTTGGTTTCCCACGTTCTCATGACTTTCTTGTACAGCTTCAGCTTGTCGCGGCCTTTAACAAATTTGACGATCACGCTGGCGCGGTCCACGGGCTTGCCACCGGGCGAGAGAACCTGGACCGTGAGCTTAGTCATCGGCGGCCCCGCCATCAATGTAAGACAGCAGAGAACGAATGACAAAACGAGAGCGCGCATGAATCCATTATGAAGCACGCTACGGTTCATCGGCGATGAGGAATGAGGCGCGCGTGATAGCTTCCGCCGCAAGGTAGCCGCTGCGGACGGCGCCTTCCATGGTGGCGGGCCACCCGGATCGGGTCCAGTCGCCGGCGAGGAATAAATTCGGAAAACGCGTTGTTGCCATGGGCCGCAACAGTTCCAAACCGGGAAGCGCGGAGAACGTCGCGCGAATTTCTTTGACAACGTGGGCGCGCTCGAGCCTGGCTCGTGACGCGGCGGGGAAGAAGTCGGATAAATCTTTAAGCGCAAGTGCGATCACATCGGCGCGCGGCATCTCGACCAGCGAGCGTGAAGCGCTGACCACGAGTTGGATGTACCGGCCCTCGGACTTGTTGAACATCCACTGCATCGTGCGGTCGAGCAGCGTCGCGTGCGGCAAATCGGTGACCGGCCGATCGAACCAGAGATGAATTCCGGTGATGGGCGAGTGCTGGAATGGCGCGATGTCGATGCCCAGATCGGGCACGACTTGCGGCACTCTTTCAAAGGGCAGCGCGCAGACGTAGTAATCGGCGCTGAGGGTTTCGTCTCCGGCTCGAACGCCCGCGACACCTTCATCATCGACAAGAATGCGCGAAGCCGGGCAGCGGTGACGGATGGTGACATCGCCGACGCGTTTCCAGAGATCTTCTCGATAGAGTTCGCGCAAAGGGACATTCGGCACGCCCATCTCGTAATCGTCCTTGGAAGACATCATGCCGAGGCGGAACACCTGAAACCCATGCGCGGCGGCCATGCGGTTTAGTTCCTCGTTAACAGCACTGACGAGCACCTGCCGCCAGTAGCGCTCGATGGCCCGCTCGGTCTGGCGTTTCTCGCGCAACCAGTCGAGCATGGTGATGGAATCGAGATCGCGGCGCGTGCGGTACTCGGTTTTAATGGCGAGCATGGCGCGCGCAATGCCGATCTTATCGGCGAGTGAGAAGCAGTGCATCTTCAGAAACGATCCGGTGAAGTGGAGAGGAGCGGGCAGCATGCCGCGCCTCATGGCGGAGATGCGGCCGCCCGGTTCGATGAAGTTGAACTCGGGGTAAAACTCGATATTGTCACGCACACCGAGGCGCCGATAAAAATCAAGCAGGTTGTTGCAGCAGCGCAGAAGCACATGCTGGCAGTTATCGATGAGCTCAGATTCATCGGGAGACAGGGGCCAGGAAGTCGCGCGGCCGCCAAGGAAACCGCGGGCTTCGAGAATGGTTACGGCGTGACCGGCGTGGGCCAATGCGGCCGCGGCGGAGAGACCGGCAAGGCCGCCGCCGACGATGAGAGTACGTGGCATCTTTCAGTTTAAGCGGCAAATCAGTTCCGCGCCGACCTCGACTACTTCACCTTCGGCGATAGCAAAGACGCGGTCTTCGCGGCGCGGGTAGACAACGGCGACACCCGTCATCGAACCGAACGCGGGAAGCACGCCGACGCGCGCGGCGAAGTGAAAGCAAGGCAGTGTGGCGCGCTGGCGGCCTTTGCCGTGGAGCTTCACGGCGGGGTGCGTGTGTCCGGCGAGCGTGTAGCCGTCGGGCGATTCGGTCGGGTAGTGCTGGAACACGAACGGCGCCTCGACCACTGGCGGGTTGCAGCAGCGTATCGACAGCGCCGGCGGAGGGTCGCCCGCGCCGCGATCGTGATTGCCGCGGATCATCAGGATATCGAGTGCGGCATGACGTGTTCGCCACTCTTCCACGGCGGCCAGAGTGCGCGGGGCGCGGCCCTGCCGCGCGTGGATCACATCGCCGAGCAACACCAGCCTCCGGGCGCGGGTTTGGCACAGCAGACGAGTCAGCCGCGCAAGATCGTCGCTGGTGGTGCCGCCCGGCACCGGGATTGCGGCGGCGCGCATCGTCGCGGCCTTGCCCCAATGCGTGTCCGCGACCAGAAGCGTTTGCGCTTTGGGCCAATAGATGGCGCGTTCCGGCAGCAGGGTGATTTCTTCGCCGCGCAGGGTCAGCGTCATGCTTCTGCGCGGGCCCGCATCCGCCGAACGCGATCCGCGAGTTTCTCGCTGCTGACTCGGTTGCGCGTCCGATCCACAAGGAGCGGAAAACACAATGGCGAGGGACGTTCGAGATCCACGATCTCAATCTTGGACGATGACAGACGTTCGAGCGTCTGACCCAGCCGGCTGCGCTCGAGCTGCCGTTCAAGCACTTCGCGATGGGCTTGATGGAGCAACAGATTTCCGGAATCGTAGCGCGTGAATACATCGAACAGCAGGCCGCTCGACGCCTGCAACTGGCGCACGCTTTTGTTCTGGCCCGGATAACCGGTGAATGTAAGCCCGGCAACGCGCGCAATCTCGCGGAACTGGCGGCGCGCCATTTCAGCCGCATTGAGGCTGGCCGGAATATCGTCGACCAGACCCGAGGGCGAGAGCAGGCCATGCTCGATCGCAAGCTCAATCGGCGCGGCGTCGGGCGCGAGTAGTTCAAAGCCATAGTCGTTACACGACATGGAGAACGTGATGGGCGTCAGGCGCGAGATCCGCCACGCCATTAGAGCTTCGAGGCCTTCGTGAACCAAGCGCCCTTCAAACGGATAGAAGAATAGGTGGTGCCCTTCGGAAGTGCGCACACGCTCGATCAGGAACTGCTCACGTGCCGGAATCATCGAAAAGTCAGCTTGCGTTTCGAGCACGGGACGCACGCTCTGCATTTCAGGGCCGCGAAAAATGCCATTGCGTGCTTCGTCCAAACGATTGCGCACGGCAGCGGCGAGCTCGCTCGAGAGCGGCATCCGGCTGCCGTCCCACCGGGGAATGATGCCGTCATTCGCTGTGGTCTTCCGGACCCACGCGGTCATTTCGCGAATGCGCACGAATTCAAGAGCTTTTCCGGCGAAATGGAAAGTGTCGCCGGGGCGCAAACGCGCAATGAAAGATTCTTCGACGCTGCCCAGACGGCCACCGGTCAGATAGCGGACATCCATCGACGCATCGCTGACAATGGTGCCGATGGAGAGCAGGTGGCGGCGGCGAACCATCCGATCTTCGACGAGATAGCGGCCGTCGCGCTGAACCACGCGGTGGAATTCCGGGTAGGCTCGCAGCGCTTCCCCGCCCCGTGTGACGAAGTCCAGAACCCAATGCCATTCGGCTTCGGTGATGTCCTTGTAGGCATTCGTCGAACGAATTTCCGCCAGCAGTTCATCGGCTTCAAAACCACCGCCGATGGCGATATTCACGACCCATTGCGAGAGCAGATCGAGCGGGCGCTCCACCGGATAGCGGCTTTCGATCGCGCCCGCGATTACGGCATCGCGAACGGCGGCGACCTCGACCAGTTCAAATGCATGCGTCGGGACACAGGTGATGCGGCTCGGGACTCCGGGCCGGTGACCGCTGCGCCCGGCGCGCTGCAGCAAGCGCGCGACACCTTTGGGACTGCCGATCTGAAGCACGCGATCGACCGGCGTGAAGTCGACGCCAAGATCGAGCGACGATGTGCAGACCACGCAGCGCAAAGTTCCGGCGCGCAGGCCATCTTCGACAAAGTCGCGGATCTTGCGTTCGAGCGAACCGTGGTGAATGGCGATCTGGCCGGCCCACTCGGGGCGCGCTTCGAGAATCGCCTGATACCACATTTCGGTCTGCGACCGCGTGTTGGTGAAGACCAGCGTAGTCTGGCCCTCCTCGATGGCGGTCAACACCTGCGGGAGCATGTTGACGCCGAGGTGGCCGGCCCACGGAAAGCGCTCCATTTCCGCGGGAAGAAGGGCATCGATCACGACCGACTTTGGAACCACGCCGCGCACCAGGCGTCCCTGGGGAGCACCGGCCCCGAGCAGGGTCGCCATGGCGGTAGTCATGTTGCCGAGGGTCGCCGAAAGTCCCCAGGTACGGGCCTGCGGGCTCCACCGGCGCAAACGCGCGAGCTCAAGTTCGGTCTGAACACCTCGTTTGCTGCCGAGCAGTTCGTGCCATTCATCCACGATGATCAGCCGGAGATCGCGGAACAACTCGGGCGCATCTTCACGCGTTAGAAAAAGCGCGAGCGATTCGGGAGTGGTGACTAGAGCGGTGGGCAGCCGCTTCTGCTGCTTGGCCTTGACGGACGCCTTGGTGTCGCCGGTGCGCGATTCCAGACGCCAGGGAATGTTTAATTCCGTCAGTGGAAGTTGCAGCGCGTTCTCAGTGTCGGCAACGAGAGCTCGCAGCGGTGTGATCCAGAGAACCCGCAGCGGAGGATTGGCTTCGCCATCGCCCTGCATCCATTCGATGATTGGCCCAAGCCACGCGGCGTACGTTTTGCCGGTGCCGGTCGCGGCGTGGATCAGGCCGCTGTCACCGCGCTGGTAGGCGTCCCAGACTTCCTTCTGAAACGCGAACGGTTTCCAGCCGCGCTGGGCGAAAAACTGGCGAATGGGTTTAGGGATCGCTGCGGGCAAAAAGTGGCCGGGGGTTCCCGCCTCTATCGATATTATAAACTTCGAAGTTATGACGACACAGGAGATCCTGGCGTGTATCAAGGAAATCGGGGTGGTGCCGGTGGTGCGGACGTCGACGGCGGAAGCGGCAATTCTCGCGATCGAAGCCATTTATCGGGGAGGAGTTCGGTCCGCCGAAATCACCATGACCGTTCCGGGCGCGGTGAAGGCTCTGGAGAAAGTTGCGGACCAGTTCGGTGACAAGATCATGCTCGGCGCCGGCACCGTACTGGACCCGGAAACGGCGCGCATTTGCATGCTGGCGGGAGCGCAGTTTTTCGTCACGCCGAGTTTAAGGACCTCGACCATCGAGATGGCGAAGCGCTATTCGAAGGTGATCTGCTGCGGCGCGCTCACGCCAACCGAGGTTTTGACCGCCTGGGAGCACGGCGCGGATGTGGTGAAGATTTTCCCGGCGAATTCTCTCGGCGGGCCGAAATACATCAAAGCGTTGAAGGGACCGCTGCCGCACATCGAGATGATTCCGACTGGGGGCGTGAACTTGGAAACCGTGGGCGATTTCTTGAAGGCCGGTGCCTGCGCGGTAGCCGTGGGTGGGGAATTGGTGGATGCGAAACTGATCGCCGCCGGTAATTACGCCGAGATTGAATCGCGCGCGCGACAGTATCTCGAGGCGGTACGGGTGGCTCGAAGCGCTGCAAGTTGAGGGAAGCCGCAACTTTGCGGCCCCTTCCGCATGGTGTTTAACGCTCGGTTTGATAGAACGGCGAGGACGTCGTCAGATAAAACGCGTTGCGGACCCGGGTGGCGGGGTCGGTGGTCGCGTTTAATGCAGTGACGATGATGTTCTGCATCTGCGTCGGCATCTGCCCCGCCATGAAAGCGTTGCTCATGGCTTGGACGAGTGTCGGGGAATCGTTCGCAAATACCTGAAAGGGTGAAAAGTCGACACTCACTCCAGGTCCGGCGGCATTGGTCGATACCGAGTAGATCCAATTGACTCGGGCCAGAGTGGTAGATGAGTTCAGCGTCTGGAACTCCGGGCCGAGGAGTGTTGAACTTCCCGGCAGCGGGTAGTTTGGAGGATAGTAACTGAACACGCTCAGCGGAAAGAACAGCTGCTGGCCCATAGACGCGCCTGTAATCGCGAATTGGTTGCTTGGGTTGGTGATCTTAACATTCAAGTTACGCAGCAACGCCGGGACAAACAGCACTGGCTCTCGCAGGTGACCGCCGGTACTGATGAGGGTGGAGACATTGTCGCTCGTGCGTGCTTCGCTGTCAAGCAGAATTGCCTGCACCACAGCCCATAAATCGCCGCGGACGCCAGTTCCGTTGTTGTTGAATACCTGCGCAATGCGCTGGATATAGGCAGGGCTCGGATTGCTGGTAACCAGGTGTTGTATCAATCGCATTGCGATAAACGGGCCGGCGTTTGGATGATTGAAGATATTCTGCAGTCCGCTGGCAAGATCCTGCGCCGACGATTGGTTCGCCGGCACTGACGCATTGTTCAACAGCATCTTAGACCCGGTGTCGTGATTCGCCTCCCACGCGACCATAGGGCCTGTGTAATAGGGAGGATTCTGCGGCTGCGCTGTGTAACCAGGCTGAACGGGAAAGGTCCATCCCGTAAAGATCCGGGCGAAATTCTGGACCGTTGTTTGAGTATAAGTCGGTATGGTCTTGCCGGAGCTATCGCGTTGCAGGCTTCCGTCGATGTTCAGTAGGACGGGTCCGATGGTGAACAACTGCATTACCTCGCGAGCATAGTTCTCGTTCGCCATCGCCGCGCCGGCGGCCTTGACGTTATTCGCCATATCTAAGTAGCGGCCCATCGATGGGTGCAGCGTCAGATCGTTCAGCAGCGTGTAGAAGTTCGAAAACGCATCGGATTCAAGGAGTTGATAGTAAGGAATGATCTGATTCGGCTGACTGTCCTTGAATGCGGAGATACAGAAGATCTGGGAAAGCGCGAACGCAACGCGCTGGCGCAGTTGATCCTTGCCGGTGAGCGCGTTATAGAAATAGTCGCTCCCCGTCGGGCCCAGGTCCGACGAAGAGTTCGGCGTAAATGTGGATACCTGAGCGCTATGCTGTTCACTGAACCATTGCGTGAAGCCCACCTGCTGCACATGATCGACATCGGTAATGGTAGGCCCCCATGTGGCCTGTTCAAGAAAATGAAATGCCGATTGATAGCTGACCGTCTGTTTGGTTTCCTGAATCGAAACAGCTTTCCAATTCGAGACTGAGCCGCCCGGATCGGGATTGCTCACCGTGATGGCTCCCAACCCTCCCAGCACCGGAACCGCGGTTCCCGCCGCAGTTAGCTGTGTGGTGGAAACAAAGGTCGTGGTTAACGCAGTCGAGCCCAGCATCACTTTGCTGGATGGAACGAACCCGGTGCCGTTTACGGTGACGGAGATCGAACCGTAGTGAATCACGGTCGGAGAAACGGAAGTGATCGCCGGAAAAGGGTTGATGACCGTTACGACCGAATTGGGGGAATACACAGCCGTATTCTGCGCGCTTTGCGCTTGAACATTGACGGTGTTCGGCGACGGCGGAGTGGCGGGCGCGGTGTACGTGGCCGAGGCCCCGGTCGTCGTGATCGTCCCAACCGTGGAGTTGCCTCCGAGTATTCCGTTCACATACCAGCTCGTGCCTTTGTTCGATGTGTTGTATACAGCGCCGGTGAATGACTGTGTCGCTCCCGGCCGCAGCGATGCGCTCGATGGGGTGCAACTCACGATGATCTGCGCCGATACCGTGTAGTTCAGTGTGCTGGTGCTCGTGCCCGGGTTCGGGTTTGTGATAGAAAGAGGCTGAGACGTGCCGACGGCGAGCGACGTGCTCCCAGCCACCTGAAGCTGCGTCGGAGATACGTAAGTTGTCGAAAGTTTAACGCCGCCGAAGCTTGTGGTGATCCCGGAAACAAAATTCTGCCCGGTAATTGTCATCTTGATGGGACCGGTGTTTA
>JBBROU010000071.1:0-27219 GCA_038229055.1 Bryobacterales bacterium
GCTATGCGCGCCCTTCCAATGGCCGAAAAGTTCGTCCTTCATCAACTCCTTATTGGCCGGGTCCGCGACCCACGCCACAAATGGGCCGTCGCGTCGCGGACTGTGGTGATGAATGTAGGCCGCCAGTTCGCTCTTGCCGGTGCCGGTCTCGCCATACAGCACGGCGCCCTGTCCGATTCGCTGCGCCCGCGCCCGGCATTCGCGGAGCACCTTGAGGAATGGCAGCGAATAGCCCAGCAAACGCTGCGCGAACGGTCGATCATCCTCGATCAAACCGAGCGCCGTCACTCGCTTCGCCAACTCCTCTCGCGAGAGCATCGCCTTGAGCGATTGCTCATCCACCTTCGGAAGAAATCCATCCGCCCGCAGCCGGTCAGCCTGTTCCCGCTTCCCCTTATCCTCGCTGGTCAGCATGACCACCGGAAGATCAGCTCCCATTTGTGGATGCTCGCGGATGGCGCGCAGGATGGTGAAACCGAACTGCTCGTCGTTTCCAAACCGGACATCGAGCAACACCAGCGCCCAATATCGTCCCGTCTCGGGATCGGGCCAGCCGCGCAGGATCGCTTGCATGACTGCATCCACGGAATTTCGACCGGTGGCGTCAGTCCCCGCATGGTAGTCGAAGTCGTAAGGATAGGGCTGGGCCGGCTTGGCGGCTTTTTCTGGCACGGCACCGATCCTCGACAAGAAGATGCGCCGATCACCCGGATCGCCACCGATCTGGTCGTCGATCACCAGGATCTTCGGACGTGGCATCATTTCGCGGCCTCCGTTGCCGGCCAGAGCCAGATGCCTTTCGGCAAGTTGGTGATCAGGTGGTAAAGATCGACCGCCGCGTCGCGCAGGAGTTCCACTTCCGTGGGATCGGAATCTTCGCCATCGAGGAAATCTTTCAGCCGGCCAATCAAAAGGTCAGCGCTGCTCCGCAGAGCGACCGCACGATTCGAGGGCTGAAATTCGTCTCGGTAGGTGTTTGTGATCGCCTGACGAAGCTGCCCGCGCGCTGAGTCGGGCAGACTGCGGAGCGGCGTCAGCGTTTCCACCAGGGAGACAGCGGAGAAACCGTCTTTCTGGTCTTGCAGACAGGAGATCATTTCATCGAGGAGTTCGGTGAACTCTGCCAGATTCTTGGATTCTACACCATAAACGACGCGAAGATCGTCCGCCTTATCGGGCAACGACGCCAGGAATCGGTTCTGTAGATGAGAGTGCCGGATCAAGCCTCGGAGTGTAGCTGCGCGACACGGAAGAACGAAGCGTTTCATCACCCGCCCTCTCCCTTTGCCGCCTTTTCCGTGTCGCTCGCGATCCATTGGCTGCGGGCTGGCCGGAGTCTTCCTGTAGCCGCTTCCTCCCGCACATCGGGAGGGAAATGCCTCGGCAGGATGGTCTGGAAATCTCCTCCGAAGGAGCAGGCCACGTATTCCGCGATGCGAATCACATCGACCATGTTCCGGTCGGTCCAGTCGCGCTTCACGAGGATGTCCCGCGCTTCACCCGAGAGCACAGGCGTCGCTTTCCCCTCTGGTAGAAATCGAGTGAGGAAATGGCTGAAGAGCGTGTCCATTTCATCGGGCCGGTCGGCGATACATTCCGCGAGAGAGGGAACTTGGATGGGCGTGCCGAGTTCGAGATATACATCTTCGCGGAAGCCGAGACGCTCGCGCAACGCGGGATCGCGCAGATCGCGGTTGGTCGCGAAAAGCAGCACCGTATCGACCTTCACGCAACTCACCGGCTCGCCGGGATCGTGTTCCTCGATGGTCTTCGGGTTCGCTTCACCCTCGACCACGGGCAGCCCACGAATCGAGTTGTGGGCCTGCTGCTGAATGCCCTTGGTGCCGTTGGGGGCCACATCGGTCGTCGGGTAATGGCCTTTGCGTGAAATGGTCCGCAAACCACGTTCGTCCCGCCGGCGGAACTCGATCAATTGCACCTGCGTCGCCGGCGTCAGATCCGCCACTTCGTCGATGAGCGCCACCTGCTCGTGCGCGCGTTCCAGAATGCCCGGTTCAGAGGTATTGGCGTCGGTGAACGAGCCCACCCAATGACCGAATAATTGATCCTGGATCGTTTCGTCGCTCGACGGTTGCGCCGTCCACACGACCAGGCCGCGGTTGGGATTGGAGCAATGATGCGCGATGTAGCGGGCAAGTTCCGTCTTCCCTGTTCCTGTCTCGCCATAGATCACGCGGGAGCCGCGAGGATTCCGCGCGAACCGGCGTGCCTCGCGCAGCGCCTTAAGGATCGGCAGACTCGCGCCGATGAACCGCCGTCCCGGCTCCCGATCATCCGGGATCAGTCCGTGAAAGAGAACGCGCTCCCGGAAATCATCCGCATCGAGATCGTCCTTGGAGAGAAATCCATCCGCCTCCGCAAGATTGGCGGCGTCCCGATGATCCTCCATCCGCGTTAGCACGATCACTGGCAGGTCTTCGCCTTGAGGAAGATCCCGCCGGAGAGCTGCCAACACTTTCAATCCGAACGTTTCATCGCAGTGCGTCTTCCCCTTCGCGTCCTTCCAGGCGAAAGCCATGTCGAGCAGCACGAGCGTCCAACGCTCCCGCCCTGGCTGCCACCGCTCACGCACCGCATCTACGACGACTTGCGTCGAAAGCTCGCCGTTCGTCCCTCGTCCTGAATGGAATGTCGCCGAAAAGCGCGACTGAGGAAACCGCTCAAACTTTCCACCTTTCAGGCGTTTGAGTTCACCCAGATCAGCCAGAAAGCAGTTCCGGTCCCCCTCGCTTTCGGCAAGATCGTCATCAATCACCAAAATGTTTGGCCCGTTGAGCATCGCTTGTCATGGAGAGGCAAAGCCCTCAAATATCTGCGCGATGCCGCGCAATTTCCTGCTGAGCGTTTGGGAGGCTCAGAATGAGGTTCGGATTTCCAGACCGCTCACGAAGCTCAGTTAACGCCTTGTCTTGAAAACCTCTGTCGTTCAGAAGCGCCGAGGCCGCAGGTATCTCCCGACCATAGGCTTCCAGCAACGCCCAAGATAGAACATCCTGTGGCACGGAAGACCAGATTGCGAGAGCACGATCTAGGAACGTCTCTTGACGTGACGAATCGCGCACGGCCTCGAGGATGCCCTTCGCCTCGAACTCCTTCAGAGGTTCTATATCCGAAACGGCTCGCGGAACACCTCCCGAAACCTCACGTCCGCCGTATTTCAAAATGCGGGGCACATTAAAGACTTTAGCTTGAAACCAAGACATCGCCGCGCTCTCGTCTGTGGCGTGCAGCAGTAGAAGGTCACATTGAGGTGTAAACGTGCCGTTCTGAGGAGCACGCGGGGCCGTCCATATTTGAACTTCAATGCTGATGCCGAGTGCAGTCGCCGCGGCTGTTATTGCATTTTGATTCGCAGTGCATCGCGCTGGCGTGCTATCCCAGATGATAATTTTCATGGCTTTGTAATGGTTAGTGTGAAATCGGAAGCACTTCCCGCGCAGGACACCGTTACGCCGCTTGCCGACAGTGAATCGCGCAAAGCAGTAAGAGCAGAATAGGCAGTTCCTGTAGTAGGACAGCCATTGTATTTCTTAGCCAATTCCGTTCCCTTTATGCCAAATTTGACCTCCACGCTCTGCTCGGTTAGTTTCACCGACGTTACGGTTTTGCTTCCCTTGACGCCACCATCGCGTCCGTCGTGTATTCCTAGGATTCCGAAAACTCCGGATGCCTGAGTGGCCACAGTGGGTTTGCCTACGAATGAAAACAAAAGGTTTTCGGCCTCGTTCGTGACTGGCGATGAATCAATAAGTCGCTCTGAATCATTGCGTGGCCAAGTGATGGCTTGGAAGACTGTTGCGAAGTCACCGGCGTAGCAGCACGCAATCAATGCCAACCCGTGCATGTTCAGCGGTTTCCCATTCCCCCTGCCACAATGCAAAGCACATGCGCCTGTCACACGCTCCACAGCGTGCTTGTAGAAGCCGAAACCGTCGGTGGCAAATAGTCCGTCGAGCGCACCTCTCACAGCGCCTGCATCTGAACCCGACAGGCATGCCAGCCACCAACATAAATCGGCTTTGGTGTCGTCCCTGTTGAGGTCGTCGCCTGGAACTGCATGGATCATGTGCGCGGGGAACTCTGCCCCTTCCCTGAACCACCCAGCGTTCTGACTCGCCCTCAAACGCGACGCCATTGAACCAAAGATCGACTCCCAAACACCGTTGATTTCAGCAAGCCGTTCCATTGCCTGATACTCATTCTTGACCAGCGACCCAGTCAGAAAGTGAACATAAACGGCCGCCTTTGGGCGCGTTTTTTGAACCTTCTCCTCGATCTGGGAACGAATTGGCTGCTCAACATCCATTCTTGGTGCAGCATAGGTGGAGGAGATCACAATAAGGTGATCGCCACTCTTAATCGAGTCAACGTAGCGCAACATCGCATTAACTCCGAAACGGAAGTCTTCGGGTATTTCAGCCTTATCGGTCTTTGGAATTGCCTCCCAGTAAGGAAGCGCTAAACCCGCCGGAAGATTCTCGTATTTCAAATCAAACGCCGCCACGGACGGGGCAACAGCATCGCGAGCAAGAAACTGGAGAACATACTCATACGAAAACTCCGTCTTGCCTGCAACCTGACTCCAAATAGGAAGAGGAACAAAACACCATCTGGCGTTCTGCCTGGCGACAGCGGAATCGAAATAGTTGGGAATATCAGAATCCTCAACCAGTAAAAAGCGAACAGACTGTATAGTGGTCACAAATTGTTTCCTCGGGTCGCGGAATGGGGGAGCGGGATTGCGATGTATTGCTTGTGCCTGCCGTTTAGTTGGACTGGTGGCGGATTCGGGGCATTGAGCCGCTTCAGTAAGTCTTTTAAAAGTTCTTTTCCGGCCCCTTCGGACTTCGACGTGCGGGCCGCGTTGAGAACTCCAAATTCTCCCGTAAGCGGATTCTGATCTCTTTCGTCTGCTGTGTCTGTTTCTACAACGATCTCGTGTGAGCGAATGTAGAGAACGCAATTGCGCTCCGGATCATCAATCGCTGCATGACGAATTACGTTGTTGGATAACATGCAGAAAACACGCAGGACATTTTGAAAGAACTCAGGCAGCTTCAACAGAGCGGCCAATGCCTCATCGCTTTCGTAAACCACATTCCACCAATTGCCAAACATCCAGCGGCGCTTCGCCTCAGGAATGGTCTTCTCAAGTAGCCGCACTGAGTGGGCTTTCTCCATTCGAGCTCCCTTTGCCAAATGTGCCAGCACTCCGAATAGGGCGAGGTTCCAGACCCGCTTGAAGCCTTCCACGGCTAACGAGGACTGTCTATCTTCTGGACCTTGCGGCAGGAGATCATAGATGTCCGAACGAGGACTCCAGAGATACATCATCGATCCCGCTCCAATGATCAGTTCAGGAAAGAGGACAACTTTTCTTCCGGGTATATCTGGTGCATTTTCCGGGGGCAGGAGCCACCCTTCGCCGAGGGAGCCTGCAATGTGCTTCATCTCATGTCCAAACGCCTCCCATTCCTTTTTCTGACCCTCGATTGTCCCGCTCTTGCGCCGTTCAGCGATTAAGGAAGCCTTTGAGTGGAAGTCCCGAACTCTCTGCGCGACAGCCTGCCCGTAGGCCCTCAATCGGCGCCACTCTTCCGGTATCAGGGTTGTCGGGTGCTTGCGTAACGTGAGCACACTCCACGGTGGCGCGCCATCTTCCGTCAGAAGGACTCGAAAATACTGAATGTCTGATCCGCGGAGTAATTCCATCGGCGTCACAGCATGACAGTCCTGCCATGGAGCGTCACGATTCGGCGAACCGCGGAATTCAAAGAAGCCAAACTTTGGAGGGCCTTGCAAGATTTCGTGTTCGACGCCCTCCCATCCCGAGCAATGGTGCATGCCTTGCTTTACCGCTTCTTCGGGGCTGACCAGCGCAACGCTCTCGTCATCAAGCGCCCACTGCATTTCGCCAGCAAGGTACTTGTCGGCGAAGGCATTTAGCAGGTAGCGCAAGTCCACCACATCCTTGTATAAAGCCTGAAGGCGTTTGGAATCAACGGTCTCACCGATAAGAATGCTGAAATCGGGAGGCTGAATATTGAGAAAAAGCCAGCCTAAAAAGGCACCGGACGCATGCAATTGATGCGTCTCTTGTTCGGTGCTCCCTTCTTGTTCGATGCATTCTCCTTTTTCGACGCTCTCGATGTGGTCATGAGCGTAAACCGGAAGAACAATTTGATGCCATACGGACAGTGTTTGAACGGAGGCATCCTGACTGAGCTTAGCAGGATCATCATTAAATACAAAAAAAAGACCTTCGTAGAGCTTCGTCACGGCGGCCTGACAGGAAACATTCTCTTCACGCGTCGCAAACCAACCCGGCTTTTGATGACGATAGTCCCCGCCAATATCACCACCCACTGAGGGCGTTGCCTTCATGTTTCGGTGAAATGCGCTCAGATGAAAAATCTCCTCTTGGTTCCCCTTTAATAGATAACCAAAAACCCCGGAGCGAGTGGAGTCCTCGTTCTCGCTAAAATGAACGTGGCTAATCGTCCATTCCATATAGCCGGCGTGTTTGATGCGTGCGAAGAGACTGTAGAGATCGGATATATGTTGAAAGACAAGCGCGACGTAATCTGAGTCGTAATCAGGCGGCGGATCTAGTGGGCGGCTGCAAACTGAGTTTGGAGCCGCGATCCACTTTTTGAGCCGGTTTCCCGCGAGGGGATCTCTCAGATGATGAGGCGCCGCCTTGCTCCCTCGTTCCGTATCAAACGCATCGCATACCAGTGCCGCTAAAACGGCGCGGTGATTAGCATCCAGTTTGTCCAGAAACTCAAATGCCTTTTTGTGCATTTGCCCAAGTTTTCGTAGCGCTTCCTTAACATTGACGAAAGGCGCTGTCGCGTCGCGTCCTCTTAGCGAAACTACAAACTCGCTGAGGTATTGCCCATTTGTCCACTGATAGAGCAGCGGGGGAATATCGTGGGGGAAGTAGTCCGCAGCTACCTTGGGAGGTGCGCTTTGTCGCAACGATTCGTCCTCTCCACTTCGGCGCAATACCCGCCGAACAAAGATCGCGGGAATCTCATCGCCCGGAGTCTTATGATCACGTAGCGACAACCCTTTGAATTCATACCACTTGGCAGAGTCCCGCATCTCCTCGATGAGTTCGGGCAGACGAAACACCGTCTGCTTGGAGAACGCCCATTCTTCCGCCAACGCGCAGAGATGGCTGTAAGCCGCAAGAATCTGAGCTTCTGAGGGTATCGTGTCGCTCATTTCCTGATAGCCGAGTCCAAATTGCTGCGGAGCAGGGCATAGAGAACGACGAAAAATGTCGCCAATGCCATTGCGGGAAATATTGAGAGCCACCAGGCGGTGCGCAGATAATTCATTCCATCAAAGATCAACCGTCCCAGAGTAGGCGTCGGAGGCTGGGCACCGAGACCGAAAAAGGACAGACCAACATCGAGCCCGACAAGCTCTGGCAGCAAATAGAGCAAGCTGATAAAGGGCGGCAGGATGACGAGTGGAAGGACGGACCGTATGAAAATAGCCGTGGGACTCATCCCGTAGGCACGTTGTGCGACGACGAATCGTGATTCTCGAACGCGCGCCACTTCCGCGCGAACGATCCGCGCGGGCGGTGCCCACGCGATGCCGCCAACAATCAAATAGATGACTTCCAAGTTCGCCTGAAGCACCGCAGCGAGCGCCACGGCAAGAAGAATGAATGGGACGGTGTGGATGATGGCGATGACGTAACTGATCACGCGGTCCGGCCACCGGCCGTTGCAAAAGCCGGCGATGGAGCCGAGAACCAACGCGAGCGCCAGCGCGACAACAAAGGCGCGACCGGCCACTTTCAAAGACAGACCGGTGGCAAGCATGGTGCGGGTGAAATGATCGCGGCCCAGCGAGTCCGTTCCAAAGAAGTGGTCCTGTGAAGGTTCTTGAAGGCGATTTCCCACGGCGGTGGCATAGGCGGCTCGCCCATCGCCAAAATACACCAGCGCTTCCGGCAGCAGCCAGAGGGCAGCTACCAGGAACGCAGAGAGAAGTTTGATTTTGCCACTCATGATCGGGTGCGAGGATCGAGGGCCATGAAGGCCCATTCCGCCACCAGGGAAAGTGACACAAAGAATGCGGCATTGACGAGAATTAGTCCCTGGAGAACCGGGTAGTCGCGCGTTTGGATCGCGGTGAGGAGCAGGTTCCCCGTGCCGGGAATCGACAGGATGACTTCGAGAACCAGAGAGGCGAAGAAGACGAGGCTGAGTTGATTGACCCACGCCGCCAGCCAGGGGACCGCACACGGGCGGAAAAGGCTGCGGTGGAAAAGATGCCACCCGGCCATCCCGTTCGCCCTCGCGGCTCGATAGCCGGGGCGTTCCATGGTCGAGGTGATGCCATCATTCAAAATCGTGGACATCACGGCGAGTGGATACAGGCTCGCAATCAGGGAGGGCAGCACCTGCGTAAAAGGGCCGGAAGCGGCCCCTGATTGACTCAGCGAGATTTGCGGCAACAACAGGCCGACGACCATGGCGCCCAGCACAGTAAGGAGAAACACCGGCATGAGCACACCGAGCCGCAGCAGTCCCAGCACAGGCAGCGTGCCGGGAACTTCGTGAAACAGAAAATTGAGCCCGTAACTGACGACCAAAGAGATCAACGCCGCCTGAATACCGATCGTGGCCGTGATGGCGAATTTCTCCAAGACTTGTTCGAGGACCGGACGGCCATTGCTGATCGACCTGCCGAGATCGAGAGTCGCGATCCCGACGAGATGGTCGGCCGCCTGCCGGTAAAGCGGCCGATCCAGCCCGAGCTGTCGGCGCAGGCTTGCGACGCTTTCCTCCGATGCCTGCGACCCGAGAATGACACGCGCCGGATCTCCAGGCGCGACCGTAAAAAGCACGAAGGACAGAATCGCCGCGCCCAGCATGAGAAGCACTGCGTTCCCGAGCGACGTGCCCACCCAAAGCCAGGGAAACGCATGTCTTGAGGGAAAATCGGTCATGCGTTCGTCAATTCGTCACGGATGGCTTCCGCAACCGCGCCCCATGCCGACGCAACAGGCCCGTCTAAAAACATCTCAAGGAGTGCGGCGTGATCGTCACTGGCTTCAACATTGCAAAGCACCCAGCCCTGAATGCGATCCTGCTTCACATCAAACAGAGGCAGAATCACATGGAGCAAAGTGCCAGAGAAATGCTTGGCAGGGTCTTGAGGCGGGTTGAACTTCTCGCGATTACAAAGCGGGTAAAGGAACTGCCAGAAAATCGGAGCAAGGTGCGCAGGGGCGCTCTCGGGAAGGATACCATCGCGCACTTCCGCCGAACCACCTTCAGCCAGGCTTCTTCCGTCCCGGAGCTTGAGAGCGGTCAGGTGCCACGGATCGTTCGCGTCTTCCTTGATCCATCGCGCAAGGAACGGGCGATCAGGAGCGCCGGATTCCCGGAGGATGTTCCAGTATTCGCGATCACTCCAACTGACAGGGGTGCTCAACATCACCCTCAATAGCAGATCATAATCGTCGGCCCGTAGGGCTCCGAGTTGATCGCGCAGTCGCACCCTCGCCGCTTCCAGTCCTGCGGGACAGGGCCACCATTCGAGAAATGAGGCCCAATCCTCGGGGTTGATCGCGCTTCGAAAGACCGCGATTCGACTGTCCAGCTTTTCACCCCATTGAGAAGCCGTGAGAAAACGGGGATAATGCCCGAAACCATGATCCGCGTGAATGAAAAGGCGTGAATAGCCGAGAGAATGACGCGCCCCCACCAGAGGATTGAGCAAACTCGCAAGGCCCTCCGTCCTATCCCTCAAAGCGATCATTTTCTCAATCATCTGGTCGCTCTCGCCAAGTCTTGGTCAGTCCATCTTCACTTTCCAGAACAGCGGCATGCTCTGGCCATTGATCGGCACATTGGAAATGTTGCCCGGATACAAAACGAGCATCCTATTGTAGGTGAGGAATGCGGCGGGAGGATCTCCCGCCGTCGCTTCGTTGATTCGTCCAATCACGCTCTTGATCCGATCCGGGTCGTCCGTCGTCTGAAATTCCTTGAGCGCAGCCGTCACAGCGTCGTTCCGATATCGCCAGAAATTCGGCACCGGGATTTTGGCCGGATTGTAATTCATCTCGAGAATTGGCGGAGCAACTGGAAAGGTGAACTCGAAGCTCATGATAAAGGTCGAGAACTCGCCGGATACCATGCGTCCGATCACGGTGTTGTAATCCAGTTTGGTGAGCTTTGTCGGGATGCCGACCTCTTGGAGTTGAGCCTGAATCAACTGGCCAAGTTCTTCGGAAGAATCCTTTTCATGGACAAGAATCTCGATGGGAGAATTCTTGATCGCCGAACTTGATGCTGCAAATGCCGCCTTCGCCTTTTCCGCAGAGTAAGGAACAGGATTCTTCGTCGGATCGCTGCCGGAGATAGCAGGGGGCAGGATGTTATTCGCCGGCAAGGCAAGGCCGGAAGGCGTCAGCTTTACTAAGTCAGCCCGGCGCAAGCCAAAGTCGATAGCCTGGCGAAGAGGCAGGTCCATGACATCCGAATTGAATCCGAGAGCGACGACATTGAACGTATCGACGGCAGAGGCTGTGAACTTCCCCCATTCCTTGGTGGTCCGGATTGCTCCAGCTTCCTCACGGACAACTCCGTCCGCCATGGCGGACGGGATGCGCGCAAATTGGATCTGGCCGTTGCGAAGCTCCTGAAGGCGAATCTGATCGTTCTTGATGACGCGGAAGATGAGCGTGGAAATATTTCCGACTGGTTTGGCCCAATAGTCAGGGTTCGCATTCAGCACGACCTCGGCATCATTCCGAGACTTCACGAGGAACGGCCCAGTCCCGACGATGGTCTTCGCGCCGAAATCACCATCTGGAAGCGAAGCAATCTCCCGTGGCATGATGACGAGAGGCGTGGAACTCAAGCGTTGTGCGAATAGAGGATCGGGAACGGCCAACTCAATCTCGACCTCCGACTTTGAGACCGCCTTGACAGAGGGTGGGCCGGGTTTGTCGCCGCCATCCGGATTCGGCAGCCTCTTGATAACTCCCTCGACTATCCACCCAAGGGAGGAGCCTTCCCCCATGATTCGCTTGAAGCTGAAAACGACATCGTCTGCATCAACAGAGCGGGTTCCAGCTTCTCCAAAAATGGTTGAGGGATGAAACTTGACCCCATCTCGTATCTTGAAGCGCCAAACGGTGAACGAATCATTAGGCTTCCAACTCTCGGCGATCCGAGGAACCACCTGATTCTTTTCGTCGAGTCCCACCAACCCCTCGAATATCTGAGCCTCGATACGAACGACGTGAGGATCAAGGTTCTTGATCGGGTCGAGCGTGGCGACGTCTGTCTCTGTAGCTGCGACGAGCGTCGCATGTCCTGCCGCTCTACTATCACTCTGGTGACCGCTCTGCCGCACCACGAACCACGCGACAGCGGCTGCCGCGCACAGCACAATCAAGATTACGAATGCTTTTTTGCTCATAAATGAAGAAGGAATCGCGATTACACCGTCACCAGAACTGATCCGGCCACGGCATCAGATGTTTCCTCAGTGATCGCTGCCGCATACGCAGCCTGGAGCTGAGGCAAGACTTTGCCAAAATAGTCATCGCTGATCTCCCTGAGCCTCGCGGCCTGCGCCGCGTGCTCGTGGAGACGGCTGAGATCGAAGTCAAAATCGCGAACATTCCCAAGAGCACGCCGCGAATAGAGCTGGGTGTTCACGGTATCCTCCGCAGCCAGGTAGTTTCCTTCAGGAGTAATTCGGGCGGACTTGAAAATGAGCAACGGAAGCGGCGAGAAGCGAATGTGAATCCGAGCGCCATTCTCCAAAATATGCTCGCAGTAAAACTCTCCATGCTGGTCTACGCAGACATCGCGAGACGAAAACCAGGACGAGCGGAAAAACGCCAGGAGCCCGGATAGTGACAACAAATCGACTTCGACCAGCACGTTCAATGGCTGCCGAAGCGGGATTGATCCAATGGCGTGCAGACTGGTAAAGATCGAATCGTAATCCTCTTCCCCCAGCTCCAAGCCGCCATGAGTGTAAGGCAACTCATGATAGAAGCTGCAACCGACGGTGCGCACACCGGCTTCATGAAGTTCCGCGATAGCATTCGGAAAACTTCGGAAGTTCTTCTGCTGTAGTGTCATGTTTGCAAATAGCCGCTCCCCCAGATGGATCGCCGCCCACTTGAGATTGGGCAGCATTTTGTCATACGCTCCTGCACCACGATTGAAGTCGTGATCGGCGCGCACCCCGTCAACACTGATGTCGAGATAATCAATACCCGAGGCAAGCACGGCATCGCGGTGCAAGTGAAGAAGCGTGCCGTTTGTGATCGCACCGATCCGTGTGGACGCGCTTCGGCGATTCCGTTCACCCGTCAGCCAGGTGAGCAATTCAACGCCACGGTTCCCAAGGAAGACTTCCTTGCCACTCAGACAAATCAGGTCAGGGTGACGGTCCAGCGCAGACTCGAGCAATCGCTTGGATTCCTCGACTGAGAGCTGATTCGCCGTAAGCTTCTCTACCTGCAGGTAGCAATGTTTACACGCCAAGTTGCACGAGTTGTTGATAACAAACGTGAAGCCTTGCTGTGCGACAGCATTGCGAATTTCCGCGTCAATTGATTCACGGGTTTCCGATCCTGAAAGAACACGATGCAGAAAGCCTAGACGACGGTCGGTCGTAAGCTTTCCTTCGATCCCTCCACGAATACCTGACAATAGTGATGGCATGTTATATCAGACTTAATGTTGCTAGGAAAATTCGAGAAACGTGGGGGAAATTAAGCAGAGATTGCCTGCTGTAAGCTGGGCAGCGGAGAAAGCGGGGGCTTGGGCGAGCGAGGATTGCCCGATGCCTGGTCAACTCTCGCAGGAGTTCCGACCGGAAGCATGATGGATTCGATCAAGCGACGAGTATAGCTGTCACGCGGGGAAGTGAATACGTCTTCCGTCCGTCCCGATTCGACGACATCACCTGCACGCATCACGTAAACGCGCTGGCAAAGGTGGCCGGCGAGCGCCAGGTCATGCGTGATAAACAACATGCCGATAGAGAACTCGCGTGTCACCTGCTGAAGCAAATCCGCCAATTCCGCCTGAATAGTAACATCGAGTGCGCTGGTGGGCTCATCGGCGATGAGCAACTTGGGCCTGCATGCCAGCGCCATGGCCACGCAAACCCGCTGGCTCATGCCGCCACTGAGTTCGTGAGCGTAACTCCGATAACACCGATCCGGATCGCGGAGCTGAACAGATTCAAGCAAGCCAAGGACTTCAGCCTTTGCCTTTGAGCCGGCAAGATTCCGGTGGAGTTTCAAGACCCATTCAATTTGCTTCCCTACGGGATAAACTGGGTTCAGAGACGCCTGTGGATCTTGGAAGATCATGGCGATCTCCTTCCCGCGGAGTTTCCGTAACTGAGGCTCCGGTAGATCTACGAGGTTGCTGCCGTTCCAGAGAATCCTCCCCGATGAAACCCGCCCGTTCCGCGGCAGAAGACCCAAGATGGAATGAGCAAGAACAGTCTTTCCGGAACCGGATTCTCCCACCAATCCCACCGCCTCACCCTTATCGAGCGAGAGGTCCACGAGGTTCAAGGCGCGATGAGCCGCAGGCTTGTCTGCGTCAAAATCGACGGACAAGCCCTCTACGCTCAGCAAGACGGTATCGGACACGGAACTCATGGCTTAAACTCCATGTAAGCAACAGTCCTGCCGAACATGCAAGAAACCCCGGTGATTCTGCCCAAAAAGTGGCGCAAACCTCTGATGGCGAGGGAAAAACTTCTCACGCTTGGAGGATTGAGGGCAAAGGTATTCATGCCGCAGCAATAGCACATCTGCTATCGATGGTCGCCCTTCGAGTATCAGCTTGATCCATTTTGAACTCGGCCGTTCGTAGATCCGCCCGCTTTTCCGCCTTGCTTCCTCTCGCCTGGACCGCGCGGCGTGAGGAACATTCCGCACTCCGCGAGTTCTCTTCGGAGGCGGTGCTCTTCTTCCAGGCAGGCGTCGCCTAGGAAGCCGCTGAAATCAGTGGTGACGTTTCCATTTTCGTCGATGTCGGTGATGATGAGTTTGGACATGGGAATCAGTGTGCGGACGATGAGGAGGCGAGGCCGAGATCCCGAAGCTCGCGTTCGAGCGCCAAGAGGTCGGGAGTGGTAAGAATGCCGTTCAGGCCAAGCGCACCATCCTCGCCAATCTCGATTTCCACGGCATTCCGGGTCTGGAGAATGGTCGTTTCGAGATTGCGGTAGCGTTCGGTGAGGAAAACGAATCTCTGGTTCGCGCTACCCACCCAGGGGCGCGAAAGGTCGAGCTGATCCTGAAGGAACGGGCCGGCCAAGAGCAGATCGGTGACGCCGAGGAGCCGGTTCCAGTCCGAGCGCGCGGCTTCCTGGATCGCGGAGTAATCGTAGCCGGTGAAGGTGACGACGGAGAGTCCGTGCGCCTGACACGCGGCTCCGAGTTCAGCAAGCGCAGCTGCTTGGGTGAAAGGCTCACCACCGAGAAAGGAGACACCTTCGATGCCGTCGGCTTCGACAATCCAGGAGAGAGCTTGATCCACCGCAACGACGGAGCCGCCCTTTGCGCTCCACGTCTGAGGATTGAAGCAGCCGGGGCAGCGGATCGGACAGCCCTGCACCCAAAGGGCGGCACGCACGCCCGGCCCTTCGGCAGCGGTCTGCGCGACAAAGCGATGAAGTCGCATGGTTGACGAAGAAGTCTTCATGCGCGCACGGCTGTCGTCCGCACCCGGCGGCCGGTCGCGGTGGTTTCCTCGCCGGAGACCTGGACTGAATAACCGAGTTTGTTTTGCGCCCTGAGAACGGCGATCACGGCATAGGCTCGTGCGACATCGCGGGAGAGCGACTCGGCTACCCGCCGATCCGCTCCTTCCGCATCGTAACGAAAGACCACCTTGCCGGATTTCTCGACATCGACTCCGAGTCCCTTGGGGAGCTGCGGCGTGCTAAGTCCGAGCACGACAGGACGCTCAACTCCACGGCAGTCACGATAGGAAGTGGTGACCTGTCCACTGTGCTCGGAAGCGATCTTCGCGAGGGCGCGCTGCATGATCTCCATGCAGGGCGTGCCGCGAATGTTGCCCTGGCAGGCGGTGATTTGCGGCTGCGGGATGACGATTTCGGGCGTGTAGGAGCGGGTGACGGACATGGTATTTCGGAGTGGTTTAGGGGATGGGGCGGTCTTCCTGTTCTTCAATGTCGGGAAGCTCCGACAGACGACTTTCGATTCGCTGACGAAGCTCCGAGGTGTCGCCTTGAAAGTATGCCTTCTCCACGGCATCGGAGCCGAGCGTCTCCCTCATCTCGGCAGCGCGGCGGGTTTCGGCAGGATAGCCTTGGGCGGGCCACAACTCCGGGTCGAGACGAGCGGCATTGAGCGCGATGTCTTCGGTGGCACCTTCGTAAAGTTCGTCGCCGAGGACGCGCGCGGCCTCCGGATGCGAGAGCTGATGGACTCGCTCGTGCATGACGATCTCAGGAACGCTGTCAGCATCCTCGGTGAGAACGTGCGCAGGCTGGTCGATTCCCAGGCTGAATCCGCCGACCCCCTCTCCCGGCTCTTTGCCCGTCGCGGCGACGTATGATGCGCCGAAGTGCTGGCGATCCTCGAATTGAGTCGGCAGCTCTCGCATCGCAAGAAGTCGCTCCTCGGGCACCAGGCCTGCGTAGCGCTCGGACAGAGTGTCCACGGCTGCGCGATCCAGATCGTCGAAGTATGTGCGGATGCCACGCTCGGCATGATCGAGCGGTTTGCGAAAAGGCTGATCAGCGGGTTTCACAGGTTAGATTTCTTCGCTGGCGACTGCCTCATGTGGGCTCGCAGGTTTCTCCGCAACTTGGTGCTCGCTTCCGGCGACCATCGGAGCAGGGACGCCAGATTCATCAGAACGCAGTATGGAGCTTCAGGGGGCATTGCTTTTGTATTCCATGTCCTAGAAGCGACGCTTCTGCCGAACTCAAACAAGGCGGCCCAGCCTTGGTCGAGAGCGGCTTCAAATTCCGCGGGAGATTTGATGGCGCCCAGCGCCGCAAGCGCTGATGAGCGTAATTCACATAAGCCATTCGGGCAGCCAGGACATGGCGGGGCAGTAGGTGTCGCTGATCGCTCGGGTTCAATCTGCTCCAGCGTTTCGATTTCCCGAGAGCGAGCCGACGGCAGACGATTCGCCATGTGCGCGCGAACTTCCTGATTTGAGGGAATGGTCAACGGTCCGCGAAGCTGCTTGCGATGGTCGGGGATGCGCAGATGGCAGGCAGTCCGCGACGAGGCGATCGCGGCAACGGCCTCGCCGTTTCTCAAACCACCGAGGTGATCGATACGATCTGCGGACAACGAAGCGGAAGAGCCCACCGCCTCGCGGTCGTCCCGGCCGGATAAGCGATGGATGATTTTGAGATCCGTGTTTTTGATTACATCCGGTGCCAGCTTGGACGGGATTTGCTCGATGACCATGATCCCCTGGCCATAAGCGCGGACCTCGGACAAGAGGTTGGAAAACATCTCAACGGCTTTGCCGGCAGGGTTCGCCGCCTCGATATTCTGACTCGGGGGCACAGCCCGAAGCAGACGATGCGCTTCCTCAATCACGAGGACGTGGCGCAGGCCACTATCGGACAATCCGGCAGCCTGCCGAAACTGTGCGATCCGAAGGAAAATGAGCCCGACGAGAAACGCCTTTTCCTCGTCGTTGCCGATGGACGCCATCTCGATGATCGTTGGTTGAGCGAGGATGTGATGGAGAGGAGTTCCCGCCCGGCAATTCAGCATCCGCCCCTTCGCTCCCGCCATCAGGCTGCGCAGCCGCGTTCCGATGCCCGCGCGGATGTTCGCGGTGATTTCCGCGTCGTAACCACTGGCTTTTGCCACTTCCTCCACTGCACTGAGCAAGTCCGTGAGTGTCGGTTGCAAGTGAGGATCATTCCCGCGCGGATGGGTGCCCGTGACGAGATTCCAGCCCAACTTCTCGTAGGTCCGCTGGAGAGCGTGAGTGAGGACGTAAGGCAGCGGCGTCACCCATGCGAAGGCTGCATTGAACAGCGCGGCGAGGCTGTCGATGTGCGTTTGCACGGAGATGCCCGCCGGCACTTCCAGCGGGTTGATTCGGAAGGGCGCGGTATTCTCGTCGCCAGCGGTGAGAATCAGCAAATGCTCGCCGACGAGCGTTCGCAGGAGCGCCCGATATTCGGATTTCGTCGATGGCTCGATGACGAGCCACGGAATGCCGAGTTCCTCCCAAATCTGGCGGAGCAGGAGTTGCGCGGTCGATGTCTTGCCGGAGCCGGTCGTCCCCGTAATGAGGCAGTGAGCGGCGAGCCAGTCTATGTCGCCTTCAAACCAGTTTTGAGTCGCATGCCCTTGATCCAATATCACGCCGAGAGCGAAGCGCCGGGCGGCGCGGACGAGCGGAGGCGACACGTCGAAACGTGAGCCTGACCGAACGACAAGCCCGGAATGCTCCAGCGAAGGAGGTGCCGCAAGCAGCGCGCATTCGTCGCTGGTGAGGAGTGTTGCGGTTGAGTGGGTGCCGCTTTTTGCAGAACGCTGATCAATCTGAACACGAACGGGCTGTGGCTGGCTGTCCGCACCTGACAGTGAGGCGTGAAGCGCGTGCATTCCAGAACGGAGAGCCGCATCCGAGTCGGTGAGCAATGCGGAGCGCGCCTCCCACAACCCCGAAGATAGTCCCACTTCCGCTTTTGCGATCGCCGCGTCCAGAAGGGCCTGATATCGGCGCGCGACAGGGTTGTTACGCTCCTCCGCAGTGCCTGGACGGAGAAATGCGGAAACGACTTCCTGTGCCTCCGACCGGAGCGAATGGAGACGGTCCGCAACCAAGACGGGCGCGACTGGATGAAAGAAAACGACCCATGCCCAATCCTTTCCGGACAGCGCGCGGACCATAGCGTCGGAAGGCGATTCGCCGTTCGATGAGTATCGCGCCGCGGAGGGATTTCCGGATACGAGCGCACGACAGCTCAGATTGAAAGTTCGCCGCAACGTCTCATCCGCGGTTGGCATCGCAGCCACGGAGGACGACGGCCAAACCGACCGGATGCGGTCGAGCCAGTGGCTTTGATTTCTGCCAGCGAAACCAAGGAGAAATTCGATCCGGCTCGGGGTTCCGCTCAAGATCACGCAATGCGGTTCTCCAATCCCATAGTTGCCGCGCAGGAAGTCGCCCATGACATCGACGGGAGGGCGCGAGCCGGGAGCCAGCGTGAAGCCATCCAGGCGCACGAGCGCCATGCCCCGCGATTGTTCGGAAAAATCCCGCCATGACGGCGGATGCTCATCGAGAGCCGCGCCTTCGAGGGAGCGAATCCCTTGGAGTAACCGTTCGTGCTGACTCATGCCTCGCGATGTCATGGCGTTTGCAGCGACTCGATTTTCTGAGCGATTGCGATGACAGGCTCACGAAACGCCAGAATGAGAGTTCCGATGACGATCAAAGTGGCGCACAACCCGAGCCACGACCACGACTCACGGAGCCGGACGAAAGCGTGAGGGCGAAAGTTGTAGGCACGGCGGGCCATTAGAACCCCGCTCTTCCATTTGCCCTCAAACGTCACCAAATCGTCAGGCACGAGATTAGCCGCGGTGTATTGCCCCTTTATCCTGATGATGAACTCCTCGCCTTGCGCCTGGTCTCTTACCCGGAAGTAGCAGACTGGAATGTTTGCTTCGGTGCGCCGGAGAGGATTCAGCAGCGCGGTGAGATGGACGAGCGAGAAGAGATTCGCCGGCGTGATGAAACGGAGCAGGAACAGGAATGCCACCAGCGCGAGAAGTGCGGAGAACCCTCCCGCCTTCACAAGGAGCCAGTAGATAACGAGAAAAGGAGAGACCACGAGCAGGCAGAACCAGAGCAATCGGGTTAAAATCCGGCAGAAATCCAGATCGGCTTCCTCCTGAGAGCCCTGCTCTGCCGCGATAACCCGGCCGGTCACACTTGCCGCTGGCGGAGGTAGCAACCTTTTGAGGAGGCTGGACTTTTTGTGATCCGCTGGCTGCGTTATTGCAACGACTGGCGCGCCAAAAGGGGACGCAGGTGGAAGCATGCCCACATTCGCGAATGGTGGATGGGCGTCGTCCGAGGGCTGGGATGCGAATTCTTCATGGCAAACAGGGCAGGAAGCAACGGTGCCTTGGTAGAGAACAGAGCAGGAAGGACAACGGTTCATGAAGGTATTGCCTCAGAAGCCACTTCTCTGCCGAACGAAGGCGGGGCGTCTCGCTTTGGCTCGATTTGAATTGGCATTGGCGTCTGATCCGGTGGCACTGAGGGAGCCGCGTCCGAATCAACGACCGGGCCAGGAGGCGGTAGGGGGCGTTCTTCATCCACACCGAGTCCTTCGACTCCGTATGTTCCGCAAATTGGGCAATTCTCGCGTTTTGCGAAGCGCATCGTCGCCATGCGGTTTCCGAGCAGGTCACAGTTCAGCCAGACAGGACTTTCACTGAAACCAGTGACCAAGCGCATCGCCACATCGCTCGCGAATCCCGCCATGATGGCGTTGATCGTGACGACAGACGCCGGAGTTTCTTTCGTCCCGCGAACGTAACCGACCCTCTCGCGCACCGTCGTGAGACTCGCATCTTCGATCGCTCCGGTATTGAGCCCCTGACATGCGAGACACGCACCTCCGGGAACATAAACACTCACTTGGCCACCCATTGCAGACACGCAGCGAGTGCCGGATTTCAGAATAATGCCTGAGCCGACATCGACGACTGGCTTCAAGTAGCGAGCGGCAAGAACCTGAATCGACAGGCGGGCCGCATCGGAATCGACACCGGAAATGATCAAGTCTGACTCTGCCAAGGCGCTCTGAGCATCCGCGTCCTCGACGCGCGTTGTCAGACATCGAACGTCAGCGTCCGGGTCCAGATCGCGGATGAAATGCGCGGCGAGATCGACTTTCGATTTTCCCACATCGGCAGCTCGATATGGGAGACGATTCAAGTTCGTTGCCTCCAGGAGATCGTGATCGATCAGCACGTAGCTCCGAAATCCGAGACCGCGAAGATTCTTCACGACCTCAGCGCCCACTCCCCCCAAACCACAGATTGCAACCCTTGTGCGTTGGACTTTGGATTGGCCCGCTTCGCCCAACCACCTGATATTCCGATCCAGATGTTCCGCAGGTGACGGGGCAGCGTCGCCATGCCGGTTTGGCAATGAACGGATTCCGCTCGCGCCAACTATTCTGATCGCCCTGATCTTGCACACGCGAGCAGCCCCGAGATCGTGAACTTCCGCTTCGAAGCCTTCTTCGTCCTTCCCCAATACTATGCGAAGGAAGAGACAATCGCGCTGGATGCCGATGGTGCGGAGATAGTTCTTAAGACTTCTGACATGTCCTTCAAGAAAGGCGTGGTCGCCGCCGCTGAAACGGCCGACACCCGAAAATGGATGACTGTGCGCGTGGCAGAACACCGCTGCGGCACTGCGTGAAAAGTCGCCGAAGTGATCGAGAACAGTCTGGGTGTCCGGTTCGATGATAACCGGACTCTGGCGTCGGCAACGCTCATCCTGCACGGGCATCACGCGATGCACGAAGAATTCTGAAAACGCGCCAGTCGTCGATTTCCCGACTAGCAGAAATGCTACTCGTTCCAATCCATCCTCCTGGAGTAGGTGTTGGCGAAGGAGGCTCCAATCCTTCTCCGAGATCGTCAGCCGCGCATCATCCGCGTTTGGATTATTGGTGTTCATGCCGTGGGACCTTCTCCTTCAGTGCTGGTGCGGATACTTCCAAGGGTCCGACAGGAAGAGAACCAGTGCGTCCAGGTAAGTCAGGAAGCTGTTGGTCGGCTTCCACGAAGTGAATTCAATGCACATGTATCGCCAGTCCCTCTCGCGCGCTCCTTCGCTGCGGCTGAACTTTCTTGCCTCATCGAAGTAATGCGGTGGCTCAACCCACTTTCCCCGCTGGAGACATCTCAGGCCGGGATTCACATAGGATTCTTTGAGCGGCACTCCGAAGCCGTAGCCTTTTGGCACCACGATCATCACGTTCGTGTGATCCTGCTGTCGTCCGTTGACCGTGACGCGGCAGTTTGCCGGCAATTGCACCGCATCGATCACTACAAAGCGTAAGTCCGCAGTCCAGTTTACGGGCCTTTGAACGCCCTTTTGAAGAATCTCCAGCTCGTTGTTTACCCGCCTGACGTTGATCGACTCAAGATGACCAGCCGCAGTGAACCGCGCCACGCTCCCAATTTGCTGCCCTTCGCGAATCGGCAGAGCTTCCGCGTTGGTGATGATCTTGTTGCCATCACCGGTGATTGCATACGGCTCTTCGTCGGCAGGGATCGGCGCAATCTGTTCCAAGTCCGAGCGAGTCAACCCCTCGTTCCCCGCCTTCGCCTGCATCCATGCGGGAATCGTGAAGGTGTCGCCGTTGTAGTTGATGGTTTTGGGGCTGGACGAAGGCGTGCTCATGGCTCTCCAAAGCGACATTCCTGCCGAACAGCCGCACTATGCTTCAGCCACGCTGAACCGCGCGCTTCGGAATGTTCCATCCCCACGCTCGCCTGAGCGCAGACCAGCAAGTTCCATCTTCCGCCCATCCTCCACCGCGCCAGAAACCATCTCCACATCCCGCTGAGCCCAGGAGATCGTTTCTGGCCCCACCACCGAGCGACCATGGCGTGTTTTTGCTTCGTCGTTCCTCCTGCGCCGAAAAACCCGCCACCGTCGCCTTTACAGACCGCCACCCACTCCGGCTCCGGCCACGGCCGGGAAATCATGCGTCGGCGTCCGCTACCATCCACTCGGCTTTCGTCCCCGTGCGCCACGGCTTCAGCCGAACGGATGCGCTCCCGTTCGGACGCATCATTTCCTCGGCCCCCGAAACTAGCGGCTCCGAATCGCTGTCGCGATACCGAGCCGGCAGGGCAGGCCGACGCTGACCCACCGGGTTGGGTGCCTCCCGGCTCGGCTGGCGTTACCCTTCGGCAAGCGTCCATCCGGCATAAACGGCTGACTCCCCAGCGCTGTGCGCAGGGTCCCCTCCATTTATTCCGTTGGCCGCTTGACGCTCAGCCGACCCGTCCGGCTTTTGGTCTCTATCGTTTTGCGGTCGAGGTGTAGCCAGTTTTCAACTGACTCCCTGACCGCAAAGCTGGGCGGGAACCTGATCAGGTCGTTCAAGAAAACGAAAGAAGGCAGGTGCTTCTCGTCGAAGTGGAAGGTGAGGAACGATTTCTGCGCATCAGAAGGAATGCACCGCATCTCGACACACCTTCCATGCTGAGTCCGCAATACTGGATTCTTCTGGCGTCGATGTTCGTCCCGATGGGAGTGCTCCTGTCGGTGATGTGGATCGTGAACTGGCGACGTTCGCTCGCAAAGGAACGCCCACCCGTTTCCGAGAAGCTCCTTCGCCCCGCTGGCGAAAGCCTGCGGCGGGAACTCGAACGACTTGATGAGCAGGTCAACGACACCCTCCTTTGGGTTTTCCTCGGACCGGCGCTTCTCACTACGGTCCTGCTCGTTCAAAGTCCCACGCTCAAACCTTCCGCGAGCTACGTAGCCATCGGCCTGCTCCTGACAGTTGCTGTGATAGCGTTTGCGTTTCTCACGAGGCGTCTCATTCGGCTTTTCAACACGCGCCGCGATTTTCGTTTGGGTTTCGCAGGCGAGCGCGCCGTGGCCGAGGAGTTGAATCAACTCATGCTCGATGGCTGCCGCGTCTTCCATGATGTGCCGATGGAACCCTACGGGAACATCGATCACGTCGTTCTGGCGTCGTCGGGCATCTACGCGATCGAGACCAAAGCGCGCCGCAAAAGACCCGCGCCGGCTGGGCAGCGTGACCACGAAATTGTCTTCGACGGCAAGCTGCTCAACTTTCCCCATTGCTCGGACTCGCAAGCGCTCGCCCAAGCGAAACAGCAAGCCGACCGTCTGCGCGCGTTCTTGAGCAAGGCAATCGGGGAGCCGGTGAAAGTGGGCGCAATTCTGACATTCCCCGGCTGGATGGTGAGCAGCCGAGTGCGATCAGAAATCAAAGTCCTAAATCCGAAAAACATTCGTTCCGCGGTCCAGGACAACCGGCTTCCGACGCTCCCGAAGCAGTTGCTCGATCGCGTGGCGCACCAGCTCGACCAACGCTGTCGCGACGTGGAGTTTTGAAGCTGTGGGAGGGTGCAGGTAGTTCACCGCGACCATCCTCGTCCGCACATCACGCCGGGCCGACGTCGGATGTCCGCCAAAGCGGCGCGGCGCGGCCTGGCCCGGTCTGCGCAGCACTCGACTACGTGCAGGTGGGCTCAAGCTTCGACGGGTCCACGCGCCTCTTTCTCGTCATGAGCCGCTGAAGTGCGGCTGGGACCGACTCTCGTGGGTCGATCTTCGGGAAGAGATCGAGCAAGCCAACTTTGAGCGCGTGCGCGAGATAGATTTGTTGGAAATCGCTTACTTTCATCAATCGACTTTCGATTTTTGACACGCCTGCCCGATCGATCTGCCAGCCGAGTCGTTCCAGCCGGGCCGCCAATTCCTTCTGTTTTAGTTCGCGCTGATACCGAAGTTTTCTGACCTGCGGCCCCACGATATTCTTGTGACACTCCATGCCGCGTCATGGGGGCGCGCAGCCCCCACTCGCGGCCTCGGCAGCCTATTTGCTAAGATGCCGGCGAGAACTCAAATCGACGGTTCGATTTGCCGGGGCTTTGGAAAAGCAGAAAGCACGCCGAATTACGGGTATCAGGCGGCGGAGATTTTCGGCGAGAGAGGCGAAGACTCGCACGTCTAACTCGGAACACGCCAAGCGGTGACGTGTTTCACATCTGCCGACTCTGGGACGCTTCGATGCCTGAAATCATTCGCGAAGTCCCATCTCCTCACTTTTGGTCGCAACCTCGCCCGTTTGCGAGAAGCCGCTGGCTTGACGCAGGAGAAAATCGCTGAGCAAGTGGACCTCAGCGGTCGGCATTACCAGAAACTAGAAGCCGGCAGCGTCACTCCGACCTTCGGTGTCCTCATCAGTTTGAGACGCGCCCTGCGCTGCACTTGGAGCGACATGTTCAAGTCAATCGAGTAGCGCGAACGAATGTCTGTGGCACGCCACCCCTTGGCGTCTCCGCGCTTGCCATTCAGCGCCAACGGAGTCACATACTCTACCCATCAAGCAGCGCCGCCAATGCACGACACTCTGACCATCTCCGCGTACGTTTTTGCGGTCGTCTTCGCGTCTTTGGGTCTAGTCGTGTTCGGCGCTCGGATGCTGCGTCGAAGCCGAGCGCGGCCCGTACGCCGCACCGTTCGACGGCCGCGGACACTGCTTCAACGCCGCCATGAAGCCGCCGCTCGACCCCGCGATAAATCGAAGGGCTACTCCGCCGAGGATTTCGTAAACCCCATGTCGCCGCACTTTGCATGGAGACCCGGAAGAAGTGACCAAGAAAACGACCGGCACTGGTAGTCGTGCCGCTCGTCCGGCGCACATCTCTGAATTCAAGAATGCGCTCGGCCCCGCGCTCCAGGCGATCCGCGTATCGCGAGGCTGGAGCCTGAGCGAAGTCGCCGGAAAGCTGCAAAGCGAAGGCTGGCAGTGCAGCGAGGAGCAACTCGCGCAGATCGAAGCACAGCAGGCTCCGGTATTGGACTACGAGACGCTCTATTTCTGCAGGGTCTTGGGAATGACTCGCGACGACCTTTTTCATCATCTGAAAGACGTGATGTCTCGGCGGCCGCGGCAGAAATATAGCTGAGGAATTCGCGCGCCCGCGCGCACCGGAGAGAGCGATAGCAAGTTGCTTTTTAGGTTCCGAATTAAGCTCCCAAACGGGAGCTTCTACCTCGCCGATTTCGTCTCCGCTTGTGCCGCCATGAGCACAATGCACAAGAATGTAGTCGGGCCGCAGGTGAGAAAGCGCCGCTACAATCTCGGCCTCAAGCAGGCCGACCTTGCAGCAAGGCTTCAAGTTCTCGGCTGGGAAATTGATCGCGCGGGAGTTTCGAAAATCGAGAGCCAACTCATCTGGGTCAGCGACTTCCAAATGCTCTACCTTGGCGAGGCGCTGAAAATCCCTCCTGTCGAACTGCTGCCGAAGCTCGATCCTGCCAAGCGGCTTGGCGAAAACATTGCCAAACTCAGATCGAAAAGACCGGCAGCCCCCCCCGCCGCAGCACTTTGCTCCCAATCGAGAGCCCAAGGTGCCGCAGCCTGCGTCATGACTCATCGGCAATGAAACGCGACACGCATCTCAACGTCATCGGGCCGGAGATCCGCCGAATCCGCAAGCAGCTCGGCTGGTCGCAGTCGAAGCTCGCACTGCGGTTGCAGTCTGTCGGATGGCGGATCAGTCGAAGCGGCTTGGCGAAGATCGAATGTCGTATCGTCTGGGTCGGAGACTTCGAGCTGCTGTATTTCGTGAACGTCTTCGGCGTACGAATCGGAGAACTGTTTCCGCGCGAGGCGAAAAAAGCACCTGTCGAAGCGATGATCGCGAAGCGTTCCCGAACTGGCCACTCCTCAGTCTTGCAGAACGATAACGGACCTCGATACGCGTCATGAAACAGGAGCGAATCATTCCGCAACGCGCGACCTACACGACCAAGGAAGCTGCCGCCTACCTCAACGTCAGCGTGCGAACGATCCGCAATTTCATCACGCGCGGACTCCTTCGCAAAAGTCACGCCCTCCGGCGTCGGAACCTCATTCGCGGGGACGACGTGGAAACCTTTCTCACGCGCACCGGCTAGGCGGCAGCACGATGAGTTTGCGCCACGGGAATCCCTTTCTTCGCGAACGCCTTCGCCGCCTTTTCCATCTGCTGCCGCTCGTAGCTGTCTGATGAGCTGCCGAAGACTTCGGTGTAAATCGTCATAATCAATTTACCGCCGTCATTATGGCCCTGCCATTTGGCGATCACCTTCACATCCGTCCCCGCCTCCCAAAGCCGGCGGATGCCCATCGCGCGTAGGTTGCGCTGGGAAAAATGCGGCAGTCCGGCGCGCCGGCACGCGCCGTTGAGGGCGTTCTTCACATCCTTGATTTTGAAGACCCGCCCGCGCGGCACCGGTCCCGCTTCAGCCCGTCGCTTTTCCAGCAGAGGCCGCACCCACGGAAAGATTGGGGTCTCGAAAGGCCGCTGCGTTTTTTGTCGGCGGTAGTGAATCGTGCCCGTCGCAAAGTCGATGTCCTCCCAATGAAGATTCACCGCTTCGGCTTGGCCGATCGAGGCCAATCCCAGGTATTCGGCAAAGTCCGCACTCTCGTGTCGGAACAGCGGACGCTGACCGCCATGCTTTCCCTTCGCAGCCTTCCATGAGGGCTGACGAATCTCGGCGATGATTTTCTGAAACTCCTCATCCGAGGGAATACGACGGAGCACCGGCTGGCGCTTTTCCTTGCGCACCACTTTCGGGTCGAAGGGACTTTTCCCGATCACGTTATTCGCCACTGCGAACGCGAAAATGGCGCGCACGAACGCTCGATATTGGTTGATCGTTGAGGACCGTTTCTTCTTCCCGTTCTCGTCCACCGAAACCTTCGCTATCCAAATGCCCATGTCAGCCACGTTCACTCGCGCCACGAGCGTCGTCATGGGCCGCGGGAAACGCTCGCGGAACATTTTCATCCGACCCTCCTCGCCGACCTTTGTGGAAGGCGCGATGTTCGCCCGCACGGCCGCGTATTTTTCGAGCAGTGTCGCGAGGGTCCAATCGGCGTTCTGTTGATCCACATGGATCAGCGAATCGAGCCAGACTCGCAGCTTTCCGTCAGCCGTCTTGCGATCTGACGTTTCGAGCGCGCGATCACGAATCCTCCCCGCAATCTTCTTGCGGCCGTAGTAGGTGCCGGAGAGGCGATGACGGTAGAGATTGGGCGCGACGTTGTCCAAAAGCTCGCGCGTCCCAGGGTTTTTAGGGCGTTCGTTCATGGCCCGAATATCCTACGGGATACACGGGCGGGATACACGCACTTTTTTCCGAAAAACCTAACCGACTCTCCAAACCCCTGATTTCCAGAGATTTGGAGTGGTCGGGCCGGCGGGATTCGAACCCACGACCTCTTGAACCCCATACAATCGAGCCAGCTCGCCACTTTCCCTCGTTGTCGTAATTCGGCGACCCCTCAGCCCCCGCCGCGTTCCAAATGGTTCCGAAGACTGAAGCCAGCGCAGCGCAGGCCCATTCGGCGGTGGGCGTAGGCGTCTCGAAA
>JBBROU010000072.1:0-27125 GCA_038229055.1 Bryobacterales bacterium
AAAAATTTTTCGCCGGGTTTGCGGTACTTCTCGACTTGATCTAAATCGAGCTCGATGCCGAGGCCGGGGCCGTTCGGGACTTTTACCTTGCCGTCGCGGATCATGGGGCCTTCGCCGCCTTTGACTAGCTGGTCGAAGAACGGGACGCTCGCGGCGTGCCACTCGAGCGCGAGCAGGTTCGGAATTGCCGCCGAAAGATGCACACCGGCCATGGTGCCGAGCGGGCCGCTGATGTTGTGGAATGACAGATTCACGTAGTGCATGTCGCAGAGGTCGGCCAGCTTGCGGCCTTCCCACAGTCCGATCTTCTGCACGTCCGGCGCGAGAACGCGCAGACCGGCTTCGACGATGAGACGCTGGAAATCCACGCGGAAGTAGTGATTCTCGCCGGTGGCGACGGTGGTCGCGGTGTTGCGCTGCACTTCGCCGATGGCGCGGATGTTCTCGGGCGGCACGGGATCTTCAAACCACAGCAGCTTGTAGGGCTCGACGGCGCGCGCCATCTCGACCGCGGCGGCGACACCGTAGTTCCAGTGGCAATCGATCGCCAGGCCGATCTCCATGCCGACGGCTTGGCGCGTGGCTGCGACGAGCCCGGCCATATGCTCGATTTCCAGGTGGCTGAGGTCGCGGTTGTATTCGTCGGTCTCGTAGGGCGTGGGGACATCCACATCGAACTTGAGAATCCGGAAGCCGCGCTGGGCCATTTCGCGCGCACGCCGGCCATAGGATTCGGGGGAGAGACGGTCGTCACCGGAAGCGTCCCAGCCGTGGTGCTTCAGGCTGATGACGCTTTCGCGCTCAACGTCGCCGGGCTTCTTCATCCACTGCGGAGTGCGGGGCTTGAGCAGAGGGCTGATACTCTCCAGCGCGTCGCCCGCGTGGCAATCGGCGTAGATGCGCACGGAATCGCGATATTTGCCGCCGAGGATTTGCCAGACGGGCATTTTGTGTTTTTTGCCGATGAGGTCGAGCAGCGCGGTTTCGATGCCATGGATGGCGTGAAACGTCAGGCCGGGCGATGCGTGGACGCAACTCATGCGCATGCGGCGGGCGATGCGGTCGATGGAGGTGGGATCTTCGCCGACGAGGATGGTGCCGAACTCCTGAATGACGGCGGTGAGACCGGGACCCAGAAAGGCTTCACCGAAGCCGGTGATTTTCTCGTCCGTATCAATGCGGATTATGGTCCAATCGAAATTCGACTCCATGACCGCGGTGCTGAGCTTTGTGATTTTCATTCAATCTGAGATTACTAGAAACGAGGAGAAGCGATGAACGTTTTGGTTACCGGCGCGCAGGGCTGCATCGGAAGCTGGGTAGTGAAACAACTGCTGGAGCGCGGAGCTGACGTCGTAATGTTCGATACCGAAGCGAGTACCGCGCGCATCGAGACGATTGCGCCGAAGTCGCTGGTCAACCGCGCGAAAATCGAGACCGGCCGCATTGAGGACACCGAACGAATCATAAGTCTGGTGCGGGATGGCGGCATCACACACATAGTTCACCTGGCAGCAGTGTTAATGCCTTTCTGTCAGGCGCACCCGGTCGAGGGCGCGTTGATCAACGTCGTCGGCACGCTGAATGTCTTCCAAGCCGCGCGTGATGCCGGCCGTCCCGTGCGCGTGGTTTATGCCAGTTCTTCCGCGGTATGGGGTCCGGAAGATGCTTACGGGAAAGGCGCGCTTACCGAGGACGACCCGCTCAAGCCGTCTACGAACTATGGTGTCTACAAACAGGCCAATGAGGGCAGCGCGCGGGTATTCTATGCGACGCACGGCCTGTCGAGCATAGGACTCCGCCCGTGGACGGTCTTCGGCGTAGGCCGCGACCGCGGTTTGACGGCGGACCCAACGCTGGCGATGCGCGCGGTTGCGAATCGCGAGAAGTTCCATATTCGTGTGACCGGTCACATGGATATGCAGTATGTGGAAGATGTCGCCGAGACTTTTGTAAGGTGCCTGCTGTCACCAGTCGAGGGCGCCCATGTCTTCAACCTGGCCGGCACCATCGTGACGATCGAGGAGCTAATCGGAAAGCTCGATACGATTCGCCCGGGCGCGGCGAGCCTGATCAGCGCAGCGGGTCCGACGGTTCCGGTGGCATACCGAATGGACGATTCTCAACTGCGTTCGACAGTCGGCCAAATTCCCGTGACACAACTGGACGAGGCGATCCGGAAAACGATCGAAGCCTTTGAATCTCAACGCGCTTAGAAAGAAATCAGCCGATAGTTCGTATCCAAACTGAAAGCTTTAGTACCAACCATAGAACTTCTGGCCATGAGAAAACGGTAGGAGTGCAACAAATTCCGGTCTGAGCCACTCAGTAGTAGTAGCAGAGGGGAACCTCAGTTCAGTACTATAGGGAATCATTCAAAATGCGGGGGAAACGGGTCCTCATCGTTGACGACGAAGAACAGATCCGAAGGGTGCTGCTGAAATTTCTGAATGCTCGGGGTTTCGATTCCCAATTCGCGGGGAACGGGGAAGAAGCTCTGCGTGTGCTCGGCAACGCTCCATTCGATCTGATGCTGGCCGATGTGCGCATGCCCGGCATGGGCGGCATCGCGCTGCTCGAGGCCACCGGCAAACATCACCCCAACACCGGAGTGATCATGCTAAGCGGATGCGACGACGTCAAGCTGGCCGTAAAGGCCATGCAACTCGGAGCGCTTGACTATATCGTCAAACCGTTCCATCTGGAAGAAGTGGAAGAAAAACTCCGGAAGGCCGCGCAGCGCTGTGATGAAGAACGCGAGAAAGCGCGCCATGTGAGCGAACTCGAGACCACGCTGGACCGCAAAACAATCGAACTGAGGCAGACGCTGGCCGACCTGCACGATGCATCGGAGGTTACGCTGGAAGCTCTGGTTTCGGCTCTTGACGCGCGTGAACGCGAGACTCAGGCGCATTCCAAACGGGTGAGCGAGTATTCGGTGCATTTGGCAGCGCGGATGGGCGTAAGCGGGGAGGCGCTGGACACGATTCGCCGCGGATCGATGCTGCACGACATCGGCAAAATCGGCATCTCGGATGCCGTGCTGCTGAAACCCGGCCGGCTTAGCGAGCGGGAGTGGGTGGAGATGCGCAGGCATCCCCAGATTGGCTACTGGATCGTCAGCGGCGTGGAAGCGCTACATCCGGCTGCCGAGATCGTTCTGGCTCACCACGAGCGCTTCGATTGCCGCGGTTATCCTTCGCGCATCGGCGGTGACGCGATCCCACTCGGCGCACGCGTGTTTTCCGTGGTCGACAAGCTGGATGCCATCACTTCCGATCGGCCCTACCAGCGCGGGCGCAGCTACGCCGAAGCGCGCGAGGAGATCTCCCGAAATTCAGGCTCGCAGTTCGATCCCGCGGTAGTGGACACATTTCTAAATGTGCCGCCGGGTGTGTGGGACGACATCCGTTTGCAGACTATGTCAAACAACGCCGGCAAGATTGACGGACTCAAACAGTTGGTGTATTCATGACCGGGGCCATGGCTGGCGATTTTGAACGTCTTTTTGAAAGCGGCCCGGACCCGATCTGGGTGGTGGATCGCACGACGCTGAGTTTCCTCGAGTGCAACCAGGCGGCGACCGAGCGCTACGGCTACTCGCGCGACGAGTTCCTGACCATGAACCTCGCCGACCTGCACATGCCCGAGAACATGCGCCGGCTAAATGCGCTGTTGGCGGAGAACACGTACAGCGGGCCGGAGTTCTCCAACTGGAAGAGCCGGACGCGTTCGGGCGATCTGCTGGATGTGGATCAGCTAATCCGGCCGGTACAGTTCCGCGGCGTCGATGCGCTGATTGTGGTTCCGGCCGATGTGCGCGACCGCAAATTGGTGGAAGAGCATTTGCTGCACGCGCAGAAGATGGAAGCTGTCGGAATGCTGGCCGGCGGCATCGCGCACGACTTCAACAATCTGCTTACCATCATTTCGGGTTACAGCCAGATGCTGCTGGCCGGCATGAATACCGGACATCCGGAACGCAACGGCGTCGAGCAGATTCTGAAAGCCAGCGAGCGCGCCGCCGATTTGACGCGGCAACTGTTGGCCTTCAGCCGCAGGCAGGTGGTGCAGCCGAAGGTCGTCAACCTCAACGGAATTCTGAACGGGATGAGCACGATGCTACGCCGCTTAATCGGCGAGCACATCGATCTGAAGATCATAACGGCTTCGGACTTGGGCAGCGTGCGCGCCGATGCGGGGCAGGTCGATCAATTGGTGATGAACCTGGTGGTAAACGCGCGCGACGCCATGTCACGCGGCGGGATGCTGATGATGGAAACGCGCAACGTGAATCTGGATGAGGGCTACGTTAACCAGCATCTGACGGTCCGTGCTGGGCGCTACGTGATGCTGTCGGTGACCGATACCGGGATCGGCATGGACGAGAAGACGCGTTCGCAGGTTTTCGATCCGTTCTTTACGACCAAGGGCGAGGGATACGGCACGGGACTGGGAATGTCGACCGTGTACGGCATTGTCAAGCAGGGCGGCGGCGCGGTGGATCTTTATAGCGAGCCGGGGAAGGGAACTGTCGTCAAGATTTACTTCCCGCGCGTGGATGAGGCGGCGCATGTGGAAGAGCCCGCGGAGGCCAAGGTCGATGGAGGACGCGAGACCATTCTGCTGGTGGAAGACGAGGAGGCCGTGCGCCGGTTAGTGCGAGCCACGCTCGAGAAGCACGGCTATCAGGTGCTGGTTGCGCCGAGCGGCGCGCAAGCGTTGATAAGGTCGAAGGAGCACGTCGGCAAGATCGATCTGCTGATCACCGATATGGTGATGCCGGAGATGAACGGCCGTGATGTCTCCAGGCGCATACGGCGGCTGCGCAAGGATATCGCGGTGCTGTATATGTCGGGGTACACAGATTTGTCGTTGCAGCACACCGGCAAGCTCGCCAGCGGCATGCAGTTCTTGCAGAAGCCGTTTACGCCAACCGTGCTGGCGCGCAAAGTCCGCGAGATGCTCGATGCGCGCGAGAAGAAGCAGGAAAAGTCGGCGTAGGATTGATGCGCGAGGGCGGCCGGGTTCGTCACCACTGCCGCGTCTAATGTGGTGAACCGTGTCTTGCGTTCAGCAGCCGAAGGGGCCCAGGCCGCACCGGCGTTGAATGCCCTGGCGATCCTTTGCGCAGCCGGGTGAATAAGCCGGAATTACCCTATTCTTAGGCGCTGAACGAGCTACCGCAACCGCACGTCGACTTCACCTGCGGATTGTTGAACTTGAATCCCGAACCTTCCAGCGTTTCGACGTAATCCACTTGCGCGCCATCCAAATACAGCAGGCTCGCCTGGTCCACGAAAACCTTCAGGCCTTCGTAGTTGTACGTCTTATCCAGCATATTGGGCGTGTTCTCAAACGCCATGGAGTAGCTAAAACCCGAACACCCGCCCCCCACGACGGAGATGCGCAGCCCGGCCGGTTTCGGCTCCTGACCGTCCAGAATCTCCTTCACTTTCGTAACCGCCGTTTCAGTCAATTGGACCATTTTGGAAAGAAAACCCCCTTTTCAGGTTTCAACACTAGTATACAAGCAAACAGATGCTTTCCGGTGCCGCCGGCGATTCAAAAAGCCGCTGAATCTGATATCTTCCAAGAGGGAGCAAGCCGCAGGCAAGTGAAACCGCCTGCACAGTGTATGCGTCGAAATGGGCGTATGGGAACACTGACTGGCGCGCTCACCATTCCGGCCTTCGGAAACAAGGTTGCAACCAGGACCAAAGTGGATTATCAGAATACCCCGGAAGGCGCCTTGGTGCGCCGCGCACAGGCAGGCGAGGAGTCGGCCTTCCGTGAAATCGTGGAAAAGTATCAATCCAAGGTATTTTCGATTATTCACGGGATCGTGCGCCAGCGCAACGATGTCGAAGATATCGCCCAGCAGGTGTTTGCGAAGGTGTATTTTTCCATCAAGAATTTTGATTTCCGCAGTTCGCTGATTACGTGGATCTACAAGATCACCGTGAACGAGTGCTTCGACTACCTTCGTAAGAAAAAGGTCCGCAAGCTGACCTACGAAAGCGACATGAGCGAAGACGAAGTGCGCCGGATTGAGAATAGCGAGCCTCCCAAAGATCGCCAACGGCCGGCCGATACGATGCTGGCCAGCCGGGACTACGTGTTGAAGCTGCTTTCCAAGGTGTCCGAAGAAGAGCGAAATCTCCTGATGCTTAAGGAAGTGGAGGGGTATTCGGTGGAAGAACTGTCTGAGATGCTGAGCATGAATGAGAATACAATTAAAGTCAAACTCTTTCGTGCGCGGCAGAAGCTGGTAAAGGCTTCGCAGCGTTTGGATCGAGCGCCAGGCGCGATCGCAAGTTAGATGGGAGCCGCGGCTCACAATCCCAGGTGTCTTACACGATGGAAAAGGAAAAAGTTTATGCATGAAGTTATCTTGAAAGGGCTGGAGGAGTATCTGAGCGGTTCGTCCACACGCGACTTCGACGCTCATCTGCAGTCGTGCGGATCTTGCGGTAACGAGGTCCGCCAAATTCGCGAAACCAGCGGTCTGCTGACCGTGCTGCAATGCAGCATCGAGGTCGATACTGTGCCCGGCTTCTATCCGCGCTTGGCCAATCGCATCGATACGCAGCGCAGGCAATCATTATGGAGCGTGTTTTCGCTCGACCCCGCGTTCGGGCGCCGCGTGGTGTTTGCGTCGCTGATGACCCTGGGCGTGCTCGGCAGTGTTCTGGTGACACGCGAGCGCAGCTTCACCAACGAGTCCGGTCCGGAGGCGATTTTGGCGCACGATAGTTCCGTCCAGCATGTCGACGGCGCGGATCGCGACCGCATGTTCATCACGCTGGCGACTTACAATCATTAACCTTATGGCCGTTTCCGCGCTCGACCATTCCGCGCTTCAGAGCCCCAAGACGAAGATGCTTGGCGCCCTGTTGCTGGTGTTCCTTTGCGGAGTGGTTGTGGGTGCGCTGGGGATGACGCTTGGTGTGCATCGTTCTCTTCACCGCGACTCGGTGTTGTCGCGCCCGGTGGACACATCCATGACGCTGCAGAAGTGGAAACACGAGTTGAATCTGACGGATTCGCAAATGTCGCAGATCGAATCCATCCTCGATGATTTCTCGAAGTATTACGACACCGTTCTGGCCGACGGGAAAACCCGCATCCTCAAGATCCTGGACGAACCGCAGCGCAAAAAGTTCGAGCAGATGCTGAAGAGCCAGCCGTAACCTTTCCCTACATCCGGAAGAACCGCGTTGACTCGGTTGCCGGTTAGGGTCATCATCTAGGGGTATGAAAGCTCTGGTCGTTTGTGCCGCGATTCTGGCCCTGTGTTCTTGTTCGCGGGAAAAGCCGGATACTGTCCATGTGTTCGCCATGGGCGAAAGAGCTCAAGCCGGATCCCTCATTTATAACGCCTTCGAGAACCAATGGGCTGTGAGCCTGCCCGATACGCCGACCGCGCGCGTGCCGAATAACCGGTTCCTTCTGTTGCACGTGACGATTGTGAACAGTAGTTCGTCCCCGGTCACGGTTCCGACGCTCAGCCTGGTGGATGATGCCGGAGAAGTGTATAATGAACTCGCCAACGGCACCGGCGTTCAGAACTGGATGGGGATACTGCGCACCGTAAAGCCCGCCGACAGCGAACAAGGCAACGTTCTCTTCGACGTTCCTCCGAAGCATTATAAGCTCAAAGTAACGGGTGAATCCGAAGACAAGTTCGCCTACATCGATATTCCGCTGATCTTTGCACCGGAGAATCCGAAGCCGGTAGACAGCGGCGCTGTGGGTACGCGTCCCTGATTCAGCCGGTCTCCCGGCTCAGATTAGCTATGTGGAGATTTATTGCACTGGCGTTTTTCGCGCTCCGGCTCTCGGCGGCGTCGCTGGCCATCGTGAATGCGGCGATCCGCGAATCCGACGGCGGACCGGTTGCGAACTCCTCCAATAACTTTGTGGCGGGCGAAGTCGTCTACTTCGATTTTCAGGTTTCCGGCTACCGCGTCTCGCCCGATGACAAGGTGAAGCTGACGGTCCACGTGGACGCGCTCGATCCGAAAGGGGTTCCGCTGGTCGAGAGTATCGACACCGTACTGGACACCGCCGTTTCGCCGCAAGACAAGGATTGGAAGCCTAAGGTAAGGCAATCCATCGTGCTGCCGTCGATACTGCCTCCCGGTCAATTCCGCATCAGCGCCTCGGTAACCGATGAAATTTCCCACGAGAAAGCCGCGGGTGAAGTCGCCTTCAAGGTTAATGCGCCGCAAGTGGAGCCAAGCCCGGAGCTGACGCTGCGTAACTTCAACTTTTATCGAAGCGAAGACGATCCCGCACCTCTGCCGGTAGCTGTTTACAGACCTGGCGATTCGCTATTTGCGCGGTTCGACATCACCGGTTTCCGCCACGGGGATCGGAACACGATCAACGTCGGCTACGGTGTCGCTGTGTTGAGGGCCGATGGCAAGGTGCTGTACACGCAGCCGGAAGCAGCGGTCGAAAACAGCTTCTCTTTCTACCCGAAGCCCTACGTGCCGGGGGCGATGAACCTGAACCTGCAAAAGAACATCCCGCTGGGGGAGTACACGCTGGTGGTGAACGCGAGGGACCTTGTCGGCAAGCAGACTTGCGAGGTCAAGAAGACGTTCCGACTGGAGTGACGACCCAAGTATATAGCGCAAATTTCTTATCATGAAGACGTGAAGTTCCTGATCTTTTCCGATATTCACAGCGACCTGGCAGCGCTTAACGCCCTGATGGATACCGAGGCGGATTATTACATCTGCGCCGGCGACTTGGTCAATTGGTCGCGGCGGATCGACGCGTGCGGGGAGATTCTGCGGCGCCGGGCCGGCAAAGTTCTCCTCGTCCCCGGAAATCATGAAACCGTCGACCAGGTAGCTCAACTTTGCGCGCGGCACGGGCTGCAGAATCTCCACGAGACGAGTGTGGAGCTTGCCGGGCACCACTTCGCCGGTCTGGGTTATTCCAGTCTTACTCCGTTCGACACTCCGGGCGAATATACCGAACCTGAGATCGCCGAGAGGCTGGCGCGATTCGAGACGCTGAAGCCGCTGGTGCTCATCTGCCACGCCCCTCCATACCATACGCGGCTTGATCGAATTCGCAATCTGTTGCATGCCGGCAGCAAGTCCGTGCGGGACTTTCTTATGCGGCACCAGCCCGAATATTTCTTCTGCGGCCACATTCACGAGGCGGCGGGCGTCTCTGAAATTCTAGGCCGAACTAAGTCGATGAATGTCGGAAAGAAAGGCTATTTGTTAGAATTGGAAGTTCCACAATGACTCTCGAAGAATTAGACCGACAGTATTCCCCGCTCCGCGAACAGGCACATGCCGTGCGGAGCTATCTTTGACCCGGCTCAAAAGCAGACTCAACTGAAGAAGCTGGAAGAGCAGATCAATCTTCCCGATTTCTGGTCGCAGCCCGAGAAAAGCCAGAAGATCATGCAGGACCGCAAGCGCCTCGAAGAAGCGATCGAGGACAGCACCAATATCGTGGCGCTGACTTCCGATCTCGATACGCTTTTTGAGCTCGCGCGCGAGGGCGAGAAGGTGGAAGGCGATATCGAGCGCGATCTGAAATCGTTCGCCGCACTGCTCGAAAAGCTTGAGACCGAGATGCTGCTTTCGGGCGAAAACGATTCCAAAAGCGCCATCGTGACTATGCATCCCGGCGCCGGCGGCACCGAAAGCCAGGACTGGTGCGAGATGCTGTTCCGCATGTATCTGCGATGGTGCGAGCGCCATAGCATGAACGTCGTGGTGACGGACCGTTTGGAAGGCGAAGGCGCGGGGATCAAGTCGGCCACCTTCGAAGTCAACGGGGTGAATGCGTTCGGTCTGCTGCAGTCCGAAATCGGCGTCCATCGGCTCGTGCGCATTTCACCGTTCGATGCCGCCGCGCGCCGGCACACGTCATTCGCCTCAGTCTTCGTCTATCCGCAAATTGACGATGAGATTAAGATCGAGATCAAGCTCGACGATCTGCGGATCGACACTTTCCGTTCCGGCGGCGCGGGTGGCCAGCATGTGAACATGACCGATTCGGCGGTGCGCATCACGCACTTTCCGACGGGGATCGTGGTGCAGTGCCAGAACGAGCGCTCGCAGCACAAGAATCGCGACACCGCGATGAAGCAGTTGCGGGCGAAGTTGTACGAATTCGAGCTGGAGAAAAAGCGCGAGGAGACGCGCAAGACCGAAGCCACCAAGCTCGAGATCAATTTCGGATCCCAGGTTCGCAGCTACGTGCTCGCGCCTTACCGCATGATCAAAGACCACCGCACGAAGCTGGCGATCGGCGACGTGGATCGCGTGCTCGAAGGCGATATCGACCCGCTGATTCACGCCTGGCTGGTGTGGCGCAAGACCGGCAAGACGGCGGGCGACAGCAAAGATGATCTCCCCGATTAATCCGGGGGCTGAAGATATCTCCCGTGCCGCCGCACTGTTGCGCGCCGGAAAGTTAGTCGCATTCCCTACCGAGACGGTTTACGGATTGGGCGCGAGTGCGCTCGAAAGCGCCGCCGTCCGCCGGATCTTCGAAGTGAAGGGCCGGCCGGCGAACAGTCCGCTGATTGTGCATGTGGATAGCGTGGAGCGAGTGCTCGATGTGGTTCGTGAATGGCCTGCTGAAGCCGCTGTATTAGCGGAAAAGTTTTGGCCCGGGCCGCTGACCTTGGTGCTGCCGAAGCACGCCAGAGTCCCCGATGAAGTGACCGCCGGGCTCGATACGGTCGGCGTGCGGATCCCGGCGCATTCCATTGCGCTCGCTCTTCTCCGCGCGGCGGGAATTCCCGTTGCCGCTCCGAGCGCGAACCGCTTTACGCAGCTTTCGCCCACCACTGCGCAACATGTGCGCGAGGCTCTGGGCGACGCTGTCGATTTCATTCTGGACGGCGGGGCGTGTTCCGTTGGTATCGAATCCACGGTGCTTTCGCTCGCGACTGGCGTGCCGGTTCTGCTGCGTCCCGGAATGATTTCGCGGGAGCAATTGGAAGCGGTCATTGGCGCGATTCAGACCGGCGGACGTCCGGAGGACGCCAGTGCGCACAACTCGCCCGGTCAGCACCCGCGCCACTATCAGCCCAGAACCCGCCTCGTGATTGCGACCCGTGACAATCTCCCGCCCGGCAACGGTGCATTTGTAGAAATGCCGCGGAACGCAGCCGATTATGCCGCGAGTCTCTATGACACGCTGCACGACATGGATGCTCAGCATCTGGATTGGATCGCCCTGCACCCCGTTCCCGAAACGCCGGAGTGGGATGGCGTGCGCGACCGTTTACGTCGAGCCAGCGCGCGCTAGCAGCACGATGGCCTGCGCTTCGGCGGACCGGCCTTCACCGACGGGGCCCACCTTCTCGGCGGTCTTAAATTTGACCGACACCTGATCCAAGTAAAGGCGCATTGTCGCGGCCAGACGCTCGCGAATCCGCAGGCGGTAATCTTTGAGTTTCGGGCGCTCGAGAATCACTGTGGAATCGACGTTGACGATCTCGAATCCCGCAGCCGCGACTAATCCGCACGCGTGTTGAAGCAGCTTAAGACTATCGGCGCCTTCCCACTGGGGATCCGTATCGGGAAAGTGCATTCCGATGTCGCCCAGCGCCGCGGCACCGAGCAGTGCATCGGTTATGGCGTGCGCGAGCACGTCGGCGTCCGAATGCCCTTCGAGTCCAAACTCGGAAGCGACGGTGACGCCGCCGATGATGAGCGGCCGGCCGGCAGCGAGTCGGTGTACGTCCCATCCGAGTCCGGTGCGGTAGCTTGTCAAGACCGCGGCGCCGTTTCGCGTTCCAGAAAGAGATGCGCCAAGTCCATATCGCCAGGCTTCGTAATTTTGATGTTGCGATCGCTGCCGAGAACTACGGTGACTTCCTGATCGAGGCGCTCGACCAAACTGGATTCATCCGTCCCTATGAAGTTATCCGCGCGTGCCGCCTCAAAAGCGCGCTTCAGAAGTTCGTAGCGGAATACCTGCGGGGTCTGCGCCAGCACCAAACGCTCACGCAAAATCGTCGAACGAATTTTCGCCCCGCCTTCGGATGCCGCGCTCACCTGCTTCACCGTATCCACCGGAACGATGCCGACAATCGCGGCCCCATGCGCCGCGGCTTCATCGATGACGTGCGCGATGGTATCGAGTTCCACGAAGGGCCGAACGGCGTCGTGGACGGCCACTAGATCGGTATCGGGGGAGAGCGAGAAGAACGCGTTCTCCACCGACTGCTGACGGCTGTTGCCGCCCTCGACTACCCGAATTGGCACGCCCCGAACTTCACTTCGAAGCATCTGATCGACCCAATCGACATCTTCGCCGCGCACAGCGACCACGATCTCGGTGACGAGCGAAGACGAAGCAAATTTTCGTACAGTGTGGACCAGAATCGGCGAACCATCCAGCAGCATGAACTGCTTCCGGCTCAGACCGGTGGTTTCCGCGCCGCCGCGCCCCATCCGCGTGCCCATGCCCGCGGCGGGCAAAATTACAGCAACCTTCATATACTCTGGATTTTAACCCTCTGCCGCCGCGGCAGATTCTTTGCGCGCTGGCCGCTGCTCAGCAGGCACCGCATGCATGCGGTCGTCGAACTTTCCGAAGATCATTTTGCCGGCTGTGGTCTGCAGCACGCTAGTGACTGAGACATCGATCGTTTTCGAGATCATGCGCTTAGCATTGTCCACCACCACCATGGTGCCGTCATCCAGATAGGCTACGCCCTGGTTGTACTCTTTGCCTTCCTTCAAGATGAAGACGCGCATTGTCTCGCCGGGGAGTACGATTGGCTTCAGCGCGTTGGCAAGCTCATTGATGTTGAGCACTTCAACGCCTCGCACCTGAGCCACTTTGTTCAGATTGAAATCATTCGTGACAATCTTGCAATCGTAAATCTTGGCAAGCTCGATGAGCTTCATATCCACTTCGCGAACTTGCGGAAAATCTTCTTCGACGATCTGCACGGTGAGATTCGGCAGTTTCTGAATGCGCTGCAGAATATCGAGTCCGCGCCGGCCGCGGTTGCGCTTCATGGAATCGGATGAATCCGCCACCAACTGTAACTCGCGCAGGACGAACTGCGGAATCACAAGCACGCCATCCAGAAACCCGGTATCGGCGATATCGGCGATGCGCCCGTCGATAATAACGCTGGTATCCAGAATTTTGTGAGACTTCTTGGTGCTGACCTTCTCACCGCCGAAGAGCCCGCCCATGGCCGCCAGATTCAACAGGTCGCCCTTGCTTGCCCCGACCAGCAAACCTGTATAGGTCATCAACAACAGGAGACCGAGCTCGGCAAAATGCACAGTGGTCGAGTTGTCCGAATTAATATGAGTAAGCACCACCGAGATGAGAAATGCGCCAACAATACCGAGGGCCGCTCCAAGGGTCGCGCCGATTAGCTTCTTCAGGGTGATGCGTTCGAGCCGGATTTCTATGAAAATTGCCGAGACCGCAAGGAGCAGCCCCGCTGCCGCAGCCATCCAAGAAGGTGCGCCAAAAGGCCGGAAAACATAGGCGCACGCTGTTACGATCAGCGCAAATACAATTCGAAATAGAGTCAAATCAAGCAAGTATCACCGTTTCTGGGTAGTAGCAGGACACCCCGGATCAACGCCGGGATGACAGATCTCTCAGGGATCATAGGAGTGTAACACAAGTGCCTCAAATGTGCGCTTTGAAACAAATTGCTCGATGAAAATCGGAATCGACACCGGTGGCACATTCACCGATTTTGTGATGTTGCAAAACGACGGAACGTTGCGGAGTTTTAAACTGCGGTCGAATCCCGCGGACCCCGCCGCCGTCATATTGGAGGGAATTCGGTTAGCCGTAGCGGACAGCGGCCTCACGGCGGAAATTGTGCACGGGTCAACCGTCGCGACGAACGCACTGCTGGAGAGAAAAGGCGCGAGGACCGCATTTGTTGCAACTGAAGGGTTCGAAGACATTCTGCGGATCGGGCGGCAGAACCGCGATGAGCTATACAACCTGACGCCCGCTCCACGGGTTCCGTTGATTGCGCCCGAACTCTGCTTCGGCATTCGGGAACGAACTTACTTCGACGGAACGGTTGCCCTTTCGCCAAGCGCGGCCGCACTGAAGGCGCTCACAGTAAAATTGAAGCGCGCCGGAGTGGAGTCGGTCGCGGTTTGTTTGCTCCACGCTTACGAGAACGCGGACAATGAGCGTGCGGTGCGGCAGGCTTTGAGAGCGGCCGGGTACCTGAGTTGTTCGCACGAGATCTCGCCGGAGATCCGCGAATACGAGCGCGCCTCCACAACCGCGATCAACGCGTATGTTGGGCCGCTGATGGATCGTTATTTGGGCGAATTGGAGCGGAAGTGCCCGTTCCCGCTGGCCGTAATGCAATCCAGCGGAGGCTTCTTAACGGCAGCGGAGGCGCGGCAGCACGCGGTGCGGACCATTCTTTCGGGACCGGCGGGCGGCATTGTCGGCGCTTCGGCAATGGCAGCATCGAGCGGTTTTTCGCGCGCACTCACGTTTGACATGGGCGGCACATCGACCGACGTCAGTCTGTCCGGCGAGCAACGGGACTTGACGATCGAAGCGCGCGTGGACGGGCTCCCGGTGCGCGTGCCGATGCTGGATATCCATACGGTGGGGGCGGGCGGCGGCTCGATTGCGCGCGTGGATGCGGGGGGCGCGTTGCGCGTTGGCCCTGAAAGCGCCGGCGCGAATCCCGGACCAGCCTGTTATGGGACGGGGGCCGACGCTACCGTGACGGACGCCCATGTGGTGCTCGGCCGCATTGATGCAGAGCAGTTTCTTGGCGGCGCAATGACGCTCGATGTCGAACGTGCTTCGCAAGCCGTGGACCGCGTCGCGGCCGCAATGGGAGTTGAACGGCAGGCAGCGGCGGCAGGTATTATCCGCGTCGCGAATGCAAATATGGAACGCGCGATCCGCGTGGTTTCGGTGGAACGCGGCCTGGATCCGCGAGCGTATCCGCTCGTCGCATTCGGCGGATGCGGCGGCCTGCATGCCTGCGAAATTGCCGAAGAGCTCGGGATCGGCACGGTGATTGTTCCGGCATTGGCGGGAGCGCTTTCGGCGCTGGGCATGGTACTCGCGGACCGTACGCGGGATTACTCCATCGGCGCGTTGCGCTGCCGAAATTTGGAATCGCGGTTCCGTACGCTCGCCGCGCGGGCGAAGAAGGAAGTTCCCGGCGCGCATCTCGAGCTATTGGCGGACATGCGCTATTGCGGCCAGAGTTACGAGCTTACGGTGCCGTGGAACCCGCGCGACTCAGCCGCGCTTTTTCACGAACGGCACCAGCAGATTTACGGGTATGCCAATCGTGGGCGAAAAACCGAAGTGGTGACCATCCGGGTACGCGCCGTGGTTATCACTCCGCGGCCCGACCTTGCATGGCCGGCTCCGGCAGCACCGAAAACTCCGAAAAAGCGGCGCGTGTATCTCGATGGGCGCTGGCGCATAATTTCCGTTGGCGGCCGTGAGCACGCAGTTGGAGGGCTCGCCGGCCCAGCGCTGCTGCTGGACTACGGATCGACCACGCTGATTCCCGGCGGCTGGACGGCGACGTTGGAGCCGTCTGGAAACTTAGTGGTGAACCGATCCGTACAGTGACGATATGGAAGGCGCCGCGAGGACTTCGATGGACTGGCCGTTCTGCGTCCACTGGGCAATTTTGCGGAAGTTGAGCAGCCTCCCAGCTTCGCCCGAAGTGAGTTGCGGCTCGTACCCGTAGTAGCCGTGCAGGAATTGAGCGAGCGCCGGCTGATCGACCAGATGCAGCGGGTCCCACATCAACGGATATATAACGATAATGTCGATTTTTTCGTTTTGCAACGGTGCCAGGTTTGCCGCGCTGAAATCGGCGACCTCGCGGATTCGTAGAGGCTTGGCGACATAGCCGAACTCGGGACGCCGCATCGCGGAAGCCAGCGGGAATGTGGTCGCGATGGTGGCACCGGGAAAACGCGCTTCGCAAAACGAGGCGGCACGCGCGTGCAAGCTGACGAACGTCGCGAACGCCAGATTGTTTTCCATTGGGAACGGATATGGCGGATTGATCACACTCGCAGCGGCCAAAGCGGGCAGCAGCACCGCCTGACTCACCATCCGCCAGCGCGGCGTGTATGCAGAAAACGCCAAGGCGAACGCCGCATAGGCGAGTGGGAGCACCGGCAGCAGATAGCGTTCGAGAACCGCGCCCCCGAGGATACTCACCAGCAGGATGTGCGCAAGAGTTAGTGCGGCCACCACAGCCCAGGCGCGGCTGCGAAACAGCCGGGTGCGCCTCCAGGCAAAAATGAGCGCGACAGTTCCGATCCAGTGGAATGTACCGATGAACAGATAATAGAAACGCCGGACCAGCGCGAGCGTGAGGCGCACCGGATGGACGTTATAGAACGCGTTGTACTGGGTGAATTCGGCGCTGCCGAAAAGGTGCCCCGTGGCTTGGCGCAACAGCACCAGCCAGAGAACCAACGTCAGCAGCGGCAGAACAAACCAGAGCGCATCGCGCACCTTACGTTCCGCCAGCAGCCAGAATCCGAACAGCGCCGGAGCCACAATACCGGTCTCTTTGACCATCACCAGAGCCGTGCACACAAGCGCGGACTGCAGGTACCGGCCCTGCAAAAACAGTAGCAGGGCGAAAGTCATCATCACCATGGCAGGCATATCGAGCTGCGCCAGCATGGATTGCGCGACGAACAGTGGCGACAGACAGAGCATCGCCAAAGCGGCGAAAGCGGGCGCGCCTTTGGCCCCCTGACAGAGCTCGATCGCGAGCAAGAACGCGCCAAGTCCGCCCAGCGACGCCAGCAGCAGCATGGCGATTCGCGTGTGGGCGATCGAATACGCTGTGAGCTTCCAAAACACAGCGAGGTATGCCATCACGCCCGGCGGATGAACGTTCGGAACCGTGGTGTACGGAACCCAGGCGCCCGTGTGAAAGAGATCGAGCGATGCCGGAACGAACTGGCCAAGCTCGTCCCAATAATAAGGTAGATGCAAAAACGGCGCGTGGGTAAGAAAGACGTCCAGCGCGATCAGTGCGAAAAAAATGCCGTAGGTTTGTAACCGGACCTTACGAACGGGTCCGACCATCTACTGCACTATGCCCGTTTCAGAGTTCTGCGGTTCGAGCTTAATCTCGCCGAAGGTCGCTTCGTACTGGCTGATGTTCTGCTGCAGCACATTGAGCAGCGCCTTGGCCTGCTGCGGACTTACGTAGATGCCCTGAAAACTCTGGATAGAGACGTTATCGGGCGCGGTCTGATTCGCGATCCCGAACAACAGAAAGAAATCCCAGAGATTCACGCGGATCTGCACGCTGTTGGCGTACGCCTCGCGGTAATCGGGGGATCGTTCAAGCTGGAGTTTGGTTGGGATCGGATTCATGGCCCCTTCATGTTGTACCAGAGGGGGGCGTGCGTCAACAGTTGACATTTTTTTACGGTCGCTGCGCAAATTTGGCAAAACCTTTGCTATGCCTTTTGCGTCTGCGTTGTTGAGGAGACGCTTAAAATGGAAGCCGCAGTTGAAAATCAGGTTCGCGCTCAGGTTCACTGCCCCATTTGCACGCATACGGTGGGAGCGGACGTTCAGTTTATTGCCAAGCGGGCGCGTGTAGTGCCCGGCCAAAAATGCCCGCGTTGCTCTTCCAAGCTGGACGCGAGTATGATTGTCCACTTACCCGCGGCGGCGTAATTTTCCGCACAGCCGATTGTGTTCCGTCTGGCGTTTTGACATAGTGAGAAGAGCGGGATAGGAATGAAGCGAAAAACGCAGATAAAGCCTGACGACAAAATCGACCCAACATTCTTCGACCCGGCGCTGTTTTCTCTCGTTGAAGAAAAGTCCAAGGTCGTTTCCAAATGCAGCGTGTGCGGTGGCGAAACTACGGCCGATTCGCCGGAGCTTCTTTGCTGGGTGTGCCGTCGTCTGAAGATCAGTGCATGGCGCGACAGCGAACAGCAGATGCCCGCTCAGGAGTAGCTGCTCATCGCGCTACCTGTTCGTATACGTAACCTGCCGCAGCTACATCTTCGATCGCCAGCCCGTTCGATTTAAAAATTGTGATCTGATTCGGGTGCGTTCGGCCCTGCGTCCTGCCGCTAACGACGTCCTTCAGTTCCACCAGCCCCGCGCCATTCCAGCTCAGTTCCTGTTCCGCAAGCAGGATGTCGCCCGATTCCATACGAGCCTGCTCGATGGAATCGACGGCTACGACGGCGGCCCGAGCAAAGACGGCACCCGGAAGTTCGCGCTTGCCGGCCCAGTTTGAACCCATGGCGTTGATATGCGTGCCGGGCGAAATCCAGACATCTTCAAAAACGGGATCCTTCGCGCCGGTCGCGGTGACGACGATGTCGGCATTCTCTACCGCCGCGCGAGCCGACTTCGCAACCGTACCCCCGATGGCGTCGGCGAACTTCTCTCGCTTCTCCGCGTTACGGCTCCATACACGAACTTCGTGAATGTCACGCACGGCGCGCATGGCCGCAACCTGCGTCTCGGCCTGAAATCCGCTGCCAATCACTCCGAGCACAGCGGAATCGGGACGCGCGAGCAGATCCGTCGCGAAGCCGCTGGCTGCGCCGGTGCGAATCTGACCCAAGGCGTTGGCTTCGATAGTGGCCAGCGGTGCGGCATCTTCCGAGCGGTATAGCAGAAACAGGAAATTAACGCCGTGCCGGGGATTGCTGGCGTATATCTTCGCGCCGAAATACTTGGGGCCGCCGGCCGCCATGTAGTGCAGCACCGATCCGGTGGGCAGAATCACGCGGCGCCGCGGATGGTTGATCGCGCCGTGTGTCGCCAGTTCCTCAAAGGCCTGTCGCATCAGCTCGATCGCTTGCGGCATCCTCAGGTGCTGGCGAACCTGATGTTCCGTGATGTGAATCATCTCTGTAGGGTACGCTCAAAGTTGAATCACCCGGCAGGGATCACGCTCGTCTCCATCCTGATATTTGTGGCGACTTATACGGTTGTAGCGATCGGGCGTGTGCCCGGTCTTCGCATTCGACCGGACGGGCGCTGCACTGGCCGGCGCGAGCCGGATGGTCGCGTGCGGCGTATTGAGCTTGCAAGAAGCCGAGCGCGCGATCGAACTGGACACGCTGATCATCCTGCTCGGGATGATGATTGTTGTGGCGCATCTCAAGCTCTCCGGCTTCTTTCGCCTGGTGAATGGATGGGCCCTGCGGCGCACGCACCGGCCGCTGCCGATCCTGGCCGCGGTGCTGCTGATCTCTGGATTCTTCTCGGCATTTCTAGTGAACGACACCATCTGCCTGGCGATGGCGCCGCTGGTTTTCGACCTCGCGACGAGATTGAAGCGTAACCCCGTGCCCTATCTGCTGGCCGTCGCGATGGCGTCGAACATCGGGAGCACCGCGACCATCACTGGCAACCCGCAGAACATCATGATCGGGAGCTTTTCGCACATCCCGTATGGACGATTCGCGATGGCATTGAGCCCGATAGCAGCGGCCGGTCTCGTCATTGCGATGGCGATGATCGCTGTCTACTATCGCCGGGACTTGACCGGCGGCACCGTGGAACCCGAACTGCCGCCGGAGCATTACAACCTTGCGTTGGTGCTGAAATCCGTCGTTATTACGGTCGCGATGGTCCTGTCATTCTTCGCCGGGCAACCCGTGGCGAAAGTGGCGATTGCTGCGGGCGGCCCGCTGCTGCTTACGCGGCGCGTGAAGCCGGCGAAGGTGTACCACGAGATCGATTTCCCTTTGCTGGTGCTCTTTGCTGGCTTATTCGTCGTCGTGGCCGGGATTCAGAAAACGGTATTCACTCCGGAAACGCTGGCATTCGCGCGGCACCTGCATCTGGAACGAGTCGCGGTGGTCAGCGCCGTTTCCGCGCTGCTGTCGAACATCGTCAGTAATGTACCGGCAGTTCTGGTCCTTAAGCCGTTTATTGAGCAGCTACCCGCACATCGCGATCAAGCCTGGTTCGCGCTCGCGATGAGCTCGACGCTGGCGGGCAACTTCACGATCCTCGGCTCCGTCGCGAATTTAATCGTCGTGCAGCGCGCGCGTCGCGACGGCGTCGAAATCGGTTTCCGGGAATACTTCCGGCTTGGCGCTCCCCTCACCCTGTTAACGCTGCTTCTGGGTGTGTGGTGGCTTTAAGCCGAAGCAATAGACATTCGAATCGTGATCGACCGCGAACACGCGCCCATCCGAAATCGCGAGGCCGCTGAAGTGAACCCAGGAGGCCATTGCGTTGCCGCTGTTGTAGAGTTCCTTGCCGGTCTTGGCATCGAGCGCTTTCAGGACCGCTGGCCGCGTGTTCAACAGACGCTTCTCTTCGCCGCCATCCTGCACCGCGTTCTCGCCCGTGGCCAGACCGAACACGACTCCATTGGCTATCACCACCGGGTCCGGCAGATTGAAGTCGCCGGAAATCCATGCGGGCTCGAGCACCGGGCCTTGGGTTTTTGTATCCACCACCACCTTGAATGCCATGATGCTGCCATGCGGATTGTCTCCATTAGTAATGGGGAACTTCGGCCCGTTCGCCGATGGCGGGCCGCCGAACGGCACATAGAGCCACGTCTGCCCTTCAACATCGCGCGCAGTCGATAGGCCGCCCCAGATCCCCAAACCCTGGCAGCAGATCGCTGTATCGTTGCCGAGCTTCGGAGAAGTATAGAGCGTGCTCTGATGATCGCCGCCGCCGAGCGCATCGGCGTCGAGCAGGTACACCACGCCTTCCTTCGATCCGTCGGCTATCAGGCTGCGATTGCGCCAGCCGAAATAGACGGGACTGGACGCGCCCAAATCCAAATCTTTCTTGTTGAGATACGACCAGTTCGCGGGTAGAAAATAATCCAGCAAATTGAGGTCGGCGAGCGAAGCCGAGATCACGGTATTCGAATAGTCGCCATCGATCGGGTCGAACTTCCCGTCGGCCGTCGCGCCGTAGATCTTGCCATTAGTCCCGGCGATTGCGCCTCCGCGCCCCCAAATTCCCGCTGTATTCGTATTCGAAAGCAGCAACTGCTTCACCACCGGATGATGCGCGTCGCGAATGTTCACAGAGTAAAAGCCCGAAAGCCCGTTGCCGCAGCCTTGGGCAAGCGTGGTGTAGATCACGCCATCCACCAGATTCAAGCTCCAGCTTTTGGCGAACGGCGCGACGAACTGTACCGGCCCATAACGGACTTTGCCGCTGCCGAGATCGAGGCCGAACAACGCGCCATCGCCTGCGATCACATAGAGAATCGACGTACTTTTGTCGATGACGGGCGTCGACGTGATTCCGTTCGGACACAGGAACGTACCTTGATAGCCGCCCTTGCCCGGAAGCACCACCGACTTGAACGTGTGCGTCCAGAGTTCCTCGCCCGTTTCGGCATCCAGAGCGAAGACCTGGCTGCTGATGCCGGCGACGTAGACCACGCTGCGCACGCCACGGCTCGTCGAGATGCCGCCCGCAACCACGGGCGCCGTCAGGGCCGATAGCCGGTAGGATTCGTTCTTGACTTTGGATTTCCACTTCAAGCCGAGACCCGAAACGTTTTCGGGAGTCAGCGTCGTCTCTTCGAAGGCCCAACTGGAACGCTGGGGGTCGTGGCCGTAGGTCAGCCAATCGGCCGCGTGCGCGGCTGCGGTAGCGAACACGAATGCAAGAGCAAGAGAACCGGTTTTCATTTAGCGAGAGATTGATTATATCGGACAGTTTGCGTTCTGACGCACGATGCGATTGGATAGACGAATGAGTTTCGATTCGTTTCTTTTGCGCGTGGTGCCGTGCCTGATAATCGCGCTGGCGATTCCCGCCGCCTTTTCCGCCGACTCCATCGCGTACTTCGGCACCTACACCAAGAACAAGAGCAAGGGAATTTACGCCTACCGTTTCCACCCCGCCACGGGCAACTTCACTGAGATCGGACTGGTCGCCGAGACGCCGAACCCGACCTGGCTCACCATTCATCCCAATCACCGGTTTCTTTATGCCGCGAATGAAATCGGAAACTACCAGGGCCAGAAGGCGGGCGCAATCACCGCGTATTCGCTGGACTCAAGAACGGGGAAGCTCACGAAACTGAATCAGGTCTCCTCGCGGGGCGACGGGCCGTGCCATCTGGCTGTCGACCAAACCGGCAAAGTGCTCATCGTGGCCAATTACGGCGGCGGGAGCATCGCGTCTTATCCGATTATGCCCGACGGATCGCTGGGCGAAGCCGCGACGTTTATCCAGCATACCGGCACGGGCGGCACGCCGCCTCACCCAAGTCCGCCGCACGGCCATTCGGCGAACCTGTCTCCCGACAATCGGTTCGTACTGGTCGATGATCTGGGCCTCGACGAGGTGAAGGTCTACAAAATCGATTTAGCGAAAGCGACGCTGACGCCCAACGATCCGCCTTTCGCCAGGACGGCTGCCGGTGCGGGCCCGCGGCACCTCGCGTTTTCGCCTAACGGCAAATTCGTCTATAACATCAACGAACTGAATTCGACGTTGACCGTTTTCGCTTATGACAAGGCGCGCGGAGCGTTGAAGGAAGTGCAGACGCTCTCGACTCTGCCCGCCGGTTTTCACGGAGACAACAGCACGGCCGAAGTCGCAGTGCATCCGAACGGAGGTTTTGTCTACGGCTCGAATCGCGGACACAATAGCATCGCTGTATTTTCGGTGGAGAGCGCCACGGGAAAATTGAGTCTGGTGGAGCATGCGCCGACGAAGGGTAAGACGCCGCGCAGCTTCGAGATCACTCCGGACGGCGGTTACATGGTGGTGGGGAATCAGGATACGGACGACGCTTTTGTATTCAAGATCGATACCGCGACGGGGAAGTTGACGCCGACGGGGCAGAAGCTCGAAATTGGCTCTCCGGTCTGCATTAAGTTCACGCCGGCTGGATAGGAGTCGCGCTTCTCTAATCGAAGATCGTTGGCCACTCGGGACGGCGGCGGTGTTCGAACGCCATCTGAATAGCGGAGGAATTTCGTCTTCGGCGAAGAATCCAACGGCGCTGGTCTCATGGCTTGCGGTCGAAGCGCCTCCACCCATCTCGCACTCGAAAATCAGCTTGAACGAAGCGAAAGGGATCGGTGGATGCGGATGCTTGTCGCGCTGCAGACCGCAAACAGTTTCACCGCACGTGTCTCGTATCCGGATTCTTCACGGATTTCGCGCACCACGGATTCGGCCGCGCTCTGCCCACATCGGCCCAGTCGCCCGGCAGCGTCCAGCCGCCGTCCTCGCGCTCCTGGACCAGCAGCACGCGATCCTCCTGGAACACGGCGCCGCGCACGTCAATTTTCGGCGTCGCGTAACCGTCGTCATGCGAAAACATCCGTTCGAAGCGAGAGGCTTCGCCGCCCCACTGCGCGGCCATCGTCTCGGCCGCAATCGCGCGGACTACTGAACCCGATGCATCTACACCATCTGAAAAGCGGTGACGATAGGCATCTCGCCCGCAAATTCCGGCCAGACCCAAATCCGCGAAATGTCGATTGTGTCCAGACCTTTTGGATCGCTAAGCGTCCAGACGTCCGACTGCCCGCCGTTGAACGATCCATCGTAATTCGGCCAAAGTTCAACGAAGGCGAAGTCGCTTTTGTCATTCGCCCGCGTATCCATCGCGCTTGTGCCGATTGCAATCTTTCCGGCGTTCCCCGGATTCACCTGAATACGCACGAAACTGGCGAACTGCGGCACTGCCGAGAGTTGCCTTACGCCATTGAGCGTTCCGGAAGCGTCGAACGGTCCCGCCATAATCGCTGAAATCAACGTCCCACGTGTGCCGGCCGGCGGACCGATGAACGCTGGATTCTGGCCCGCGGCCTTCCTCACCAGTGCTGCCACACCGCCTACCGCCACTAAACCTTGTAACCACTCCCGCCGTTTCATATGGTTTGGTACTCGAACGCTTCAACCATCGGCGAATCGCCGAAAACGGTTGCGTAGATATAGATCTGGCTGAGATCGATGGTATTCTGGCCGCCGTCGTCCTGCAGTGAAAATGTATCGGAAATGCCGCCGTACGGAACCGGGTAAAGCACCGCGAACGCGCCGCTCTCATCGGGCAGCAGATTCGACCCGCCCACCAGAACTTTCGACCACTGCCCAAGGCGCGGCTTGACGGTCACCCTGTTTACCAATTTCGATGCGGTCGCAAGCGGAACCGGAAGGCCTGAAACCGGATGAGCACCGGCTTCGGCGGAAGGAGTAAGTATCACCATGAAATAAATTTCCTTTCGAACTAATGTGCTTTATGAGCGGCGCGGAGTTCCGCCGCTTTGCCAATGTAGATCAAACGATCGTCGGCGTCGAAAAGCCCGTGGGTCGCCCCAGGGTGCTTGTGAATGAATGAATCGAGCGTTGCCGGATATCTTCCATGGGCGTTTGGAGCTTTCACATACTTCTGGTAATAAGAGTCGGTCAGCGGCTTGACAGAAATCGGATGTTTCACATTGCTCCCTTGAAGTAATGAACGTGCAGCCGGAACGGAATTGCTCTCCGGTATTCTGATGGCGATGAGCAAACGCAGTCGAAGGCCACGATAGAATGGGGCCATGCGGATCCTGCTATTCAGTGGCAAGGGCGGTGTGGGAAAGACGAGCCTGGCCGCGGCGACGGGCTTGCAACTCTCCCGCCTTGGTTACAAAACGCTGGTGATGTCGGTCGATCCCGCGCACAGCCTGGCCGATTCGTTCGATCTGGAGAGCAGTCTTTTCAACGCAGCCACGGGCGATCCTTTTCGCATTCACGACAATCTCTTCATCCACGAGGTGAACATCCAACGCGAGATCAAGCGCTACTGGAGTGAAATTTCGACCTACATCATCTCGGTGCTGCGAACCACCGGCATTGGCGATGTGGAGTCGGAGGAGCTCGCAATTCTGCCCGGAATGGAAGAGCTCAGCGCGATGATGTACGTCAATCAGTACCGGCGCGAGAAATCTTATGACGTCATCGTGCTCGATTGCGCGCCCACGGCGGAATCGCTGCGTTTCGTCAGCATGCCGACCACGCTCGAGTGGTATATGAAACACATTTTTCCGTGGCAGCGCGGGTTGCTGAAAGCCGTGCGCCCTCTGGCGAATCGCGTGTCGCCCGTCGAGCTTCCCAAGGACAATTACTTCGCCAATATTCAAAGCTTGTTTGAGCGCGTGGAAGGCATCGGCGAGATTCTGCAGGATCCGATGACCACCAGTGTCCGGCTGGTTACGAATCCCGAGAAGATGGTCCTGCGCGAGACGCAGCGCGCGTTTGTCTACTTCTCGCTGCACGGTTTGACGGTCGATGGAATTCTGGTGAATCGCGTACTGCCCGCCGAAGTTACCGATGTTTATTTCCAGGCATGGCGCGCATCGCAAGCCAAGATCATCGATGAGATTCAGACTTACTTCGCGCCAGTGGCCGTGAAGCAGGTGCCGCTATTCACGCAAGAGGTTCTGGGCGTGGATCGCCTGGAGGCACTCGCGCGCGTGCTGTATGAAGACCGCGAAGATCCGGCGCTGGTGACGCGCACTGAAGCGCCGTATCGTTTCGAGAAGAATAACTCGCACTATGAAGTTCACCTCAGGCTGCCATTTGCGGCTAAGGGGGATATCGGGCTGTTCAAGAAAGGCGATGAGTTGGTGGTGCAAATCGGGACACTGCGGCGTCACATCGGCTTGCCGACTTCGATGTCGGCCCTGTCGCCCACCAAGGCTACGCTTGCCAATCAGTTATTAGTGGTTGAAATGAAGGAGAGCACGAATGGATGAGAAAACGAATCAAACGCAGGGGCCGGGTGGATGCTTCTGCATGGGTGTAGGACCTCAAGTGACCTCGATGGCCGATAACCTTTGGTCGCGAGCGACGAACGACCACTTCCGCAACTCGCGCGTCGAATTTTTGAAGGGCCTGCGCAGCTTGCTGGATGACCGGATCAACAAGATGTCCCGCAGCGGGCCCGCGAAGGGCACGCAAGTCAACGTGGAATAGCTTTTCTCCATCAGGCGGCTTGAGATGTTGGTCCGTGGTGAAGACGCATCAACAGATCGGAGCGTAGCGCGAGAGACGCATACGTTCGCCCGTTCTCATCGCTGAATTCGACTTCGAACACGTCCGGCGCAAGATTCTCGACAATGGTTCCGACCTGACCCCGAACAAGGCCCTTCTCCGGCAAATCTGCGATGAGCGCGACCACTGACAGTAGGTCGTTTTCAGTCATGATTTATAATACAAAACAACTCTTCAGCCTTGGGATTCGTTCGCCACGGCGTACAATCCATGCGCTCCGAACATGCGCGCGACGATCACCCCGCACACACCCAAAATCGATAGTATATCGCTCGCGTATTCGTCTTCCCCGGCCTTCATTGCATCCTCGTCACGTGCAGCGCGAAGCAGTTGCTCAGAGAGCCACAAGGCATCCGCCCGTGTTAGGCCGAAAGCCGACGCGAAGACGCGCGCCTTGTGCCTGCCGCGCGGATGAATAGGGTTCAGGCAGTAATCAACAAGTTTGACGAAATTGACGACGGCATGCCCGGCTCCGGGTAGTTTCATGCCCGGCTCTCACCGCTTAGTTGACACCGCGAGCAACCTCCGCGTCTCGGCGAGTGAACGTTCTATCACATCGATCACATCGCGACTCTCGCCCTCGGCACCGATCAGCATACTTCCAGAAGACGCACGAGATCGACACCATCGCGATTCATTTTGACAAAACTCGGCACCGCCACAAGGGCATCGAGCGGATACTTCGTTCGCAGTTGATTCTCCACGACAAACCATCCCTCCAAATTTCCGCCTTTCGCCAGCAAGCTCGCCATCGCCACTTGCACGTGTTCGTCTTGCCCGCCGCGCAACCGCTGCGCCGCCAGAGGCACCCATTTCTTATTTCCGAACGACGCCAACGAAACTGCCGCCCAATAAGCTACGTTTTCCGAGCGCGTCTCAAAAGCTTCTTCCAACGCCCGCTCCGATGCCGTCGTCTTGGGCAACTCCGCAAGCCCGTATGCGGCCGAAAAAGCTATGTTCTCGTTCGAGTTCCTGAGTGCCGCGATCAACTGCTCTTCGCTGGTGTGGTCGATGCGCGCTTCGTCCAAAGCGCGCATCATTCCGCTATCGATCGTGCCGCACCTTCTGGTCGCCGTGGCACAAAACGAGTTCACCCG